>CAZYEG010000177.1:0-3319 GCA_964646365.1 uncultured Methanosarcinales archaeon | reverse complement strand
AATCTCTTTAAAATAAACATCAATAGACCACCAGTTTGGATAGATGCAAAAGAATGGATCAATACTTTAATTGATCTTATATGTGAAAGTTTTTTTGCAAGTTTTGGTGTTCATAAAATTCTTAGGAATACACTTGATAAAGCATTTAGAGATTTTGGTGTATATAATGGTTCTAATAATTATCCGACGTGGAGACATATTAAAAACAGGCTTGAAAGAGCTGAAGAAGATCTTGGTCGTAAGAGAAGAGAAGGTGAGTGGATGGAGTCTGCACTTAGGATTGCTGACTCGCTTACGTTTGGTAATTTTGGTGAAGCGATATGTTCTGATGATAAGTATGCCATGAGTGTAGATGAATTGATGTCATCTAAAATTATTTTTGAACTTCAATCACTTAATAATTCGGAAAAGAAGTTTTTTGCAGAATATATACTCAGTTGGATTTACTTTTATAAAAAAGCAAATAATGAGACATCAAAAAAGTTGGAAGCCGTTATTGTCGTTGATGAGGCGCATAATGTTTTTCTAAAAGATAAACCTAGTTTTATTAAAGAGTCAATTACAGATCTTGTATATAGAGAAATGAGAGAGTTTGGTGTAGGACTTGTTTGTTTGGATCAGCATATATCTAAGTTGTCTGACACTGTTGCAGGTAACTCAGCAACTATTATTGCTTTTCAGCAGATACTCCCTGATGATGTTAATACAATCTCACATATTTTTCAGATGCAGTATGATAAGAAATGGTTTACAATGCTTCCTGTTGGTTCAGCAATAGTGAAGCTTGCTGAGAGATATTATTTGCCGTTTATGATTAATGTTCCTTTAGTTAAAGAGAGTCAGGAAAAAGTTACAGATAAAGAAATAAAGGAATTGATGTCTAAGAAAATTAAGTTTTCTAAGAGGATGAAAGTGCATACGGAAGGTATGGATGAAGAGAAACTGGTTGCAAAACTTCAAAAAGTGGACGCATTATTTCAATATACAGGTGTTGAAACAAATGGGGATTTAAAGGATGTTGCAGTAAGACCAGAGGATGTAGATGCTAGTCTGATTAAGAAAAAATCTAAACCACAGAAAATTAAGGAACATTACAATACTATAAATCATCTTCAAGAAGAGATTGTCCAGGAGCTTAAAGAGCTTCTTGGTGCAGGTTTCCCAGAATCAAAGATTAGACAGTATTTTCTTAAGAGAGGATATAAGGCTGCGGACATTGCAAGAGCAATGAAAAATGTTAAGGCAAAAATAGAAAGAGATATGATCCGTCCTGGGGAGCTTAATGTTAAACAGCTTAAAGCTTTTATTCGAAAAAATAATATGATTGGAGTATGCTTAAAAAAGTTGGTTAAGAAGCCAATGTCAACTTCTGAACTTTACAAGTGTATGAGTTTTTCTGCAAGAAAAGGAAATGATATGAAAAAAACCATGATTGCTTTTCATTTGATTAGAGAAGTTGAAGAGCGAAGTGAAAGGGGAAGAAAAAAAATGATTCATGTTACTGAACTTTGTAAACAGTGTCTATAGAAGTTTAAAAAATTCCTCTCTACTTATTTTGATGTCATGTTTTATTATTTTGTTTAGAAGTCCTCTGTCTAGGTGCTCGGTGGGGTGGTTTGGTATGATTGTTGTTCTTCCATCTGGGTGTTTGAGAAATACATGTGATCCTTTTTGTCTAATGATTCTAAAACCAATGTGAGAAAGTGATTTAATTATATTGGCTGCTTTTAACAGAGGTAATTGATTCATCTTATACCTCAATTTTTTCTAAACTTACAAACTTAATTCTTTCCTCCTTGACATCATTATTTTCTAGAAAAAGTGAAATTGCTTCTTTTGTTCTTGCTATTAATTCCTTGTATGTTTTTGCTTGTGTGTGGCATCCAGGAAGTTCAATAACTTCTGAGATAAGATATCCATCTTGTCCTTCTTCTATGATAACGTTGAATTTTTCACTCATATTAGTTAATGTTATGTTTTTACTATTTATATAGGTTTTGTTGATTGTCATTTTAGTAAAGAGTAATTAGAAGTTCTTAATAATGTTTTCTATCTTCTCGTCGGAGAATTTCCGGAAATATAATTTATCATTGACAATTCTGGGTGGAATTAATAAAGAAATTACTTGAATAATTTTTCAAGTTCTAAGATTTTTCTATAGAAGCCCTTTTAATTTTGGAATTAATTCTTCGATTTTTACTCTTTCTTGTTCTGTAGAATCTCTATTCCTGATTGTAACGCATCCGTCCTCTTCAAAGTCAATAGTTATGCAAAGAGGTATACCGATTTCATCTGCTCGTGCGTATCTTCTTCCAATTGAACCTGCTTTGTCATATTGGCAGACGAATTCTTTTTTGAGCATATTGTATATTTCTCTTCCTTTCTCGTTGAGTTTGTTTACAAGAGGGAAAATTCCAATTTGTATAGGTGCAAGTGATGGTTTGAGTTTTAGTACCATATTGCCACGTTCTTTGTCGTCTTCCAAAGCGTCATACATGATTGCAAGGAATGCTCTATCAAGACCTTGAGAAGGTTCAATTACTCTAGGCAGTACTTTCTTTTGTGATGCCTCATCAAATATTTCAAGTTTCTTCTTTGAAATTTTCTTATGTTGTTCTAGATCAAACTGTCCCCTGTTAGCGTTACCATGGATTTCTTTCCAGCCGAATGGAAATTTGTATTCAATATCAAAACATGCTGAAGAGTAATGTGCAAGTTCGTCTTTTAGATGTTCTCTTAAACGAAGATTTTCTGCTTTTACTCCCATATCAAGGAACCAACCGTATACTTCTTTAAGCCAGTATACGTGCCATTCTCCTGCAAGATTGTTTTTAATCATGTCACCAGTTGTGATTGTTTTTGTGTCTTCTTCTTTTTCTTGCATGTCTGATGTGATTATGTTGAATGTGAAATCTTTTTTAATTTCTAATGGACATTCGGTCTGTTCTGGATGGATAAAGAACTCAATTTCCATCTGTTCAAATTCTCTGCATCTGAATAAAAAGTCTCTAGGAGAGATCTCGTTTCTAAATGCTTTTCCCATTTGAGCAATACCAAATGGAAGTTTTTGTCTCATAGTATCAAAAACAAGTTTGAAGTTTGTGAAAATTAATTGTGCAGTCTCAGGCCTAAGGTAAGCTGTAGATTTGTCAGTTTCGACAGGTCCAACATTTGTTTTAAACATAAGATTAAAATCAGATAGTTTGTCGTCTAGATCGTATCCAGCATCTTTGAATTTTGCATCGTTTTCAACAATGTTTTTAAGAAGATCAACTTCTCCCATTCCGTCAGTTTTTATGTCTAGCACTTCTTCTACAAT
>CAZYEG010000176.1:0-3352 GCA_964646365.1 uncultured Methanosarcinales archaeon | reverse complement strand
AGATAAAGCCCTATCCCAGATTTGTACTTGATCAAGTTGACCACGGAAGAAGTCAGTAGTACATCCACCTGCAGCAGTTTCAAGATGTCTACCACCAAGTTGGAAAACAGCTGATAACCAATTAAGTGTTACAGTTTTTGCAGCAGTACCGTATCGTGTACCATCAACATACATTGCAATATGTGTTTTATTAGCCAATGCAACCACATGATGCCAACCTCTATCGCCTGTTAGAAATGTTGCTGTAACACTTTGTCTTACAGTTGGTGAACTACTAATTTCGAATCGTAAACGATTAGTTTCGCCAGTTAAGAAAAGAACCGCACCACCATGGCTTGTATCTGTTCCACCGTAAGTATTGCCACCCATAATCGGAGGATAACAGTCGCCATCGGCCAAACTCCTAACCCAGACTGAATAGGTAAATTCTTGTCCATTTTTTACATCGTTTGGCAGAGTAATAGCATCATTACTTCCATCAAAATCATAACATCCACCACCAGAAGGCGAAGTGCAACTACTAGTCCATGTCGCACCATTATTTGTACCATAATAATTATTTACAGAATTGTCCTGGATATATGTTCCAACATCATCACGATTAAAGTTCATATAAAGAACTGGCGCATCAAGCCTTAAACCATGTGTAACTCCTTCAACAGAACTAACAATTGCTTCCTCTCTAGTATCATTATAAACAAATATAAGTGTAGGATCAACAATATAATCAAACTCAATCTCACCAATAACTTTCAAATCAAAAGTATCATAAGAACCAACTAGTCCATCCAAATATTTTATATTCCCCATCTTCAATAATGGATTCAAACTCCATAACAAAGACATCTTCAACATAAACCTTTACACTGCCATTTCCACGTGCATAAAGTGTGATATCATTACTACTATCAAGAGCTTCTTCAAACACAACTCTAACATAATTTCCATCAGCAACAGCAGTCCAATTATCATCCAAATAGCCCACATAATCATAAACATCTCTAACGAAGTTCTTATCCGAATCCAATTCAACAGCATTAGTAATCAAAATAATCTCATACACTTGTTCAGAAAGATGTGGAACAACCCATTCAATATAATCAAATAGTCCATTACCATCTGTATCATAAGCTTCAAAATCAACATTATCTTCGCCACCAGTAATCCAATTCAATTCAATCTTATCAACAGAATCGACTTCAATAGGCAAACTTGCAAACGCAAGCACATTCTCATAATGCACTTCATCAGGACCAATAATGGTCACCTCTTTTTTGTCACCAATCTCCCGCTCTTCTGCGTAAGGCGCAGATGTTACATATTCAATAATAATTTCATCATCTTTTTCTAAATTTTCAGAAACTTCAATTTCTAATTCTTCATTTGTCAAGCTACTCTGACTAGCAGATCTTCTTTGAGGAACATTCCTTTCAATTTCTTCAGCACCACCAGTTAGATTATCAATTTTTTTAATGACAATTTCTTCAGCGATATTTGGTATTGAAATAACAACATTATTTTGCGCCTGTTTTATTTTTACATTTTTCTTCCATTTGACAGGCTCACCAAGAACTGCGCCATACTCTTCATCGCCAACTATTTCTGTATTTTCGACTAGGACAATTCCAGAAGCAGGTTCAATATAATTTACATCAATATTATCAATTTTAACATTTGCGTCATCAACTTCAACATTAAGAGTATAAACACCCAAATCAAAATCATCATTTATCATTGCATTGATTTCAACATCTTCAACAAATTTTGCAGGAAGGTCTCTCCATTCAGATTCTTCAAAGTTAACATCATCTTCTGAAATTTTTAAATATACTAATTTAGATGATACATTATTTTCAAATCCAGCACCATATCTTCCAAGGTGCAAATATAGATCTTCATCCCAGTCTTCTGAATATCTTTCAACTTCTGAAATTGCACAACACTGAGCATTTCCATTACACAAAAATTCACCATTTACAGACCATATAGTACATAAATACTCTTTTTCAAAAGCAAACACACTTTCACTTACACTAAAGTCAATTACTCCACTTTCTGATTCAATCCCATTATTGTCAACATCCCAAGTTCCATCCCCATATCTAAGCATGTTACCTAGTGCGCCATTAGTAGGAGTTAGTAATGAATAATTATGAGTAATTTTATTTCGTTGGAATAAAACAATTTCCTCACCATCATCAATATAATAAATTTTTACATTTCCAGTTCCACTAACAACACCGTTCACAACTATTCCCGTAGATTCTTTTTCAATTTCAATATCAAAAGAACTATCATTAACATATGTTTGATCTATAGTAATAAAGTTTCCAGTAAAAGTATTTACTCCAATGAGTAATCCAAGAGTTGCAACTAGACTTAAAACAAACAGTGCACTTTCCCTTGTATTGAATTTATCTTTTCTTACCATTTGTCTTCTTCTTCGCTTTATTGTATGTTGACCAGATAGTCTGATATTCCCTATGCAACATTTTTGCAATGGAATTGAAACCAAGTTTTTTATCGTCTTTTAGATATAGTACTATAGATTCAAGGCAGCCTAAATTCTTTTTAAATATTGTGATTGGTATTGTTATTTGACTAAGGTCTGTAAGTTCTTTTAGATCAGAATCTTTCAGATCAAATTTTTCTTTAAGATTGGAGAGAAGTAGATCTACATCAATATTACTATCTTGCGTAGACTTTTTTAACATTAAATAAGAATATAGTACTATTTATTTATAAATTTATCTAAAATAATATATTATAGAAAGATTAAATATAATATAATAATACTAAATATAATATAATAATACTAAAAATAATATAATAATACTAAAACAAAATAAATTCTTACTAAATAAGAAAATTATATTAAAGATATATCAATATTAAATCTTAATTAACTCTTAAATCGAACTTTTCTTTACCAAGAACAAGCAAAGAAGCATTCAATTTATCAGTCAGCTTCTTGATATCCTTGTGCACATTCGTTGTTGCTTTCCCTTTTTTCCGTACTTTTGGCAAGCCCAAGATTGTAAGATCTGCATTTATAGAATTATTATAGATTAAATTTTCAACTTTCTGTTTTTTAGACTTTAATATTATTTCAACAGTAACATTATCAATTCTTGCATCTGTTATAATCTTATTTAATCTGTCTCTTGTCAGTGCGATATCCTTTTTATGCTCAACAATGGTAAATAGCCTGATATAAGAATCCTGTTCTCTCCATCTTCTAGATTGAGAAATAAGATAAGCAATAAGTATCATGATATTTCCGCTTTCAGCACTAGAATACCACACATCAATTTTCTTAAATCCAGATATACCAGATCCACTCCTGAGAATC
>CAZYEG010000175.1:0-3355 GCA_964646365.1 uncultured Methanosarcinales archaeon | reverse complement strand
GGTCCAATAATTGGTGTTACAGGGCTTCTTTTAGGGCTTGCAAAGAAGCATAATATTCCAGGAATCTGTCTTTTAGCTGAGACGTATGGTCATCCAATGTATTTGGGGATTAAGGGAGCTAGAGAAATATTAAAGATTTTAAATAAGAAGTTAGGCCTTGGGCTTAATCTTAAGAAATTGGATAAAGAGATTAAGTTTATTGAGAGTGAAATGAGAAAGAGTGATGATTTTCTTCATGTTTCTATGGATAGTGCTAAAGGAAAGCTTTCGAAGATCGGAAAGGCCATGGATTATATAGGATAATTTTATAAACAATTAGTTTTTATTTTTTCTTAAGTAAATTAGGGGGTAATATAATATGAGTTCAATTAAATCTGTTAAAGCTAGAGAAGTATTAGATTCAAGAGGAAATCCTACTGTAGAAGTGGATGTTGTGACTGAAGATGGTCTATTTAGATCGATAGTTCCTTCTGGTGCATCAACTGGTGTACATGAAGCACTAGAACTTCGTGATGGAGATAAGTCAAGATATCTTGGGAAAGGAGTTCTAAAAGCAGTCGCCAATGTCAATGAAGAAATTGCATATACTGTGTCTGGAATGGATCCTTCAAAACAAGAAGAAATAGATAAGGCAATGCTTGAGATTGATGGTACTGAAAACAAGAGTAAGCTTGGAGCTAACGCAATTCTTGCAGTTTCTATGGCTGTTTGTAAGGCTGGAGCTGCAGCAAAAGGAGTTCCTTTATACAAACACATTGCAGATCTTGCAGGTGTTGATGAGTTTGTGTTACCAGTTCCTTCATTTAATGTTATTAATGGTGGATCTCATGCAGGAAACAAACTTGCAATGCAGGAATTTATGATATTGCCAATTGGCGCATCATCATTTAAAGAAGCTATGAGAATGGGGGCTGAAGTTTATCATAATCTAAAGAAAGTAATCAAAGCAAAGTATGGTCAGGATGCTGTTAATGTTGGAGATGAGGGTGGTTTTGCACCAAATATCCAGGATAACAAGGAAGGTCTTGAACTTCTTAAAGAAGCAATTGAAGCAGCAGGTTATACGGGCAAAGTTCAGATTGGTATGGATGTTGCTGCATCAGAATTTTATAAAGATGGTCAGTATGATCTTAATTTTAAAGGTAGTGAACCAGATCTTCATTCAGGAGATGAGATGATAGCACTTTATGAACAGTTTGCTAATGAATATGGGCTTGTTTCAATTGAAGATCCATTTGATCAGGATGATTGGGATACGTATTCAAAATTGACAGAAAAAGTTGGCGTTGCGACTCAGATAGTTGGTGATGATTTGCTTGTAACAAATCCTAAAAGGATAAAAACTGGCATTGAAAAGAAAGCTGTTAATGCGTTACTGCTTAAAGTTAACCAGATTGGTTCTGTTACTGAATCTATTCAAGCTTGTAAGGATTCTCAGGATGCAGGATGGGGTGTTATGGTATCTCATAGAAGTGGTGAGACAGAAGACTCATTTATTGCGGATCTTGTTGTTGGTCTAAAAACTGGACAGATTAAAACAGGTGCACCATGTCGTTCTGAAAGACTTGCAAAATATAACCAGCTATTGAGAATTGAAGAAGAGCTTGGTGAAAATTGTAGATACGCAGGTGAGAATTTTAGAAAGCCATAATTTTGGTTTTTTTCTTTTTTTAATATGAAAACAAAACTCTGGGCAATGGGATTGATTGTGCTTTGCACAGTTTTTACTACAGCTGCTCAGTATTTTTGGAAGCTTGCAACGGATGGGTTTGTGTTGGACATTTCAGTTTTATTGACGAATTATTGGCTATGGCTTGGTTTTTTCTTTTATGGTGTGGCTGCATTTTTGTTAATTATTGCTTTGAAAGGTGGCGAGTTGTCGGTTTTGTATCCGATAATTGCTACGAGTTTTATTTGGGTGACTATACTTTCAAATATTGCTTTTGGTGAGTCTTTAGGTATGAATAAGTTGCTTGGGATAGGAACAATCATGATTGGTATAACGTTTATCGGGGTGGGTAGTAAATGAGCACTCCGTTATGGGCAATTGGGATAGTTGTGGTTGCTACGGTTGTTGGTGCTACTGCTTCGTTACTTTTAAAGCTTGGTGCGCACAAATTTAATCTTAAAATATTTGACCAAATGAAGAACTGGGAAGTGATACTTGGATTATCTCTATATTTTTTTAGTTCACTTTTATATATTACCGGTTTGAAATTTGGAGACTTGTCAATAATATATCCAATTGCATCGGTTCAATACATATGGATTGCGATTCTCTCACAAAAATATTTAAATGAAAAGATGAATACTAACAAATGGATAGGCATAACCATGATTATAATTGGAATTGTGCTGATAAACTTATAGAAAATGAAAACATACGTAATATCGCTTGGTGGATCGTTAATAGTGCCTGATGAAGTAGACACAGGTTTCTTGAAGGAATTTAAAGAACTTGTTGATAAGAAGGTAGAAGAAGGAAATAAATTTGTCATTTACTGTGGTGGCGGATCGATTGCTCGTAAATATCAAAAGGCTTATTCTGAAGTTGTTGATGACAATTCCGAAGCACAAGATTGGATAGGAATCTCAGCAACTCATTTGAATGCATTTCTTGTTCAGACTGTTTTTCATGAGCATGCTTGTGAAGAAATTATTCAGGATCCAACTAAAAAAATCAAGTTTGATAAACCGATTGCTTTTGCAGGTGGATGGAAACCAGGATGGAGTACTGACTATGATGCAATAATGGTTGCAAAACAGCTTGGTGCAGAATCTGTGATAAATATGAGCAATATTGAATATGTTTATGATGCTGATCCTAAGAAAGATAAAAATGCGAAACCGATTAAAGAGATTTCTTGGCCAGATTTTAGAAAAATTGTTGGCGATGAATGGAAGCCGGGACTTAATATGCCATTTGATCCGATCGCAGCTAAAGAAGCTGATGGAAGCGGTATAACAGTTTATGTTGTTGGAAAAGATCTGAAGAATCTTCTAAATGTTCTTGATGAAAAAGAATTTATTGGAACTAAGATAGAATAAATGAATATTGTCAATTTATCTAAGGATTTGATGAAAAGGCAGACAGAGAAAAATAAAGCTCCTGCTTGGTTGTTGACAGAAATTGCAATTGAGAAGGGGAAAGAGCTTTCTAAAAAATATGATGTTGATGAAGAATTGGTCTTGACTTCACTTTATCTTGCACATACAGTTTTTGATTTGGATTGGAAGGGAGAGATTAGAAAGAATCATCCAGATATGACTGCCAAGTTTGTTGAACAGTATTTGGATAAGTGGGAAGTTGTCGAAGATAAAAAGAAAATAATACTTAATTCTATTAAGGCGCATC
>CAZYEG010000174.1:0-3362 GCA_964646365.1 uncultured Methanosarcinales archaeon | reverse complement strand
AATTATTCCAGGTGTAAAAGACATTCGGATGCTAGTTAAAAATGTTTTAAAGGAACCAGAATCAGGTATATTCGAAAACGTTACCGTCCATAATATCGGCGAGATGTTTATCAATACACTTGTGAAAGAAAATCTTTCTTTCGATTCAGAGAAGTGCACTTGTTGTGAAAAAGAGAGAAAAGAAGCAAATTCAACCTGGTTTTGCAAGAATAAAATTGGGTTTTTGCCATTACAGTTTGGCAATCTTCTAAAAAGAAAAGATCGAATAGTTAGTATGTTAGAATCAAAAGAAGATAATACTCTTAGGATTAGACTAAATTCATTACTTTATCTAGTATCTAATACTTACAAATACATATCCAGTTCAAGATCAAGATGGTATAATGTAAACATCATAAGAATTTTAAATCAACTTGTCATGGAAAATATAAATAAGACATTCAATGATATTATTTATGCAGATTCTGATATTGTAATTACGCAAGATAACAAGATTATAAATGAATATCCTTCAAAGACCTTTAAGAAAATGCTATACTTAAACGGTGAAGAGTCTAATCAAAGAAGAAAATATGTTTTGGCAGATGAAGAAAGTAATTTAAAAATAAATGGATTTGAAATGAATAGGAAAAATACAACTATTTTGATAAAAAATGTTCAAAAACGTATTCTGGAAATAATTATGCTTGAGAACAACATGGAACACGTACTCAGATACATTCAGTCAATAGTCAGAAAGCTAAGAGAACACCAAATAGCATCCTTTCAATTGGTTGAATCTAAAACTTTGCTAAAAGATCCAAATAATTATGAAAGTGAGCATCTCCACGTTGCCTTAGCAAAAAAAAATGGATTAAAAAAGGGAGATACGGTTAAATATGTAATGGGTAAAGGATCCGCTGAAGAAAAGCTATTAACTCCTGATTCCAAAGATGAATATGACGAGAAGTACTATATTGACACTGTTCTAATGCCTGCAGTATTGCCAATACTTCGACTCGTAGGGATAAGTCGTGAACAGATATTAGAATTCTCAAATTCATCACAAAGTACATTAAAATCGTTTACATCACCATAAATCCAACAAAATTAAAAAAGCAGGGAGGTTTTTTTCATTCATGGAAGAGTTATTATCAATTTTCGGGTCTGGTCTTAGGTTAAATGAATTACTACTTGTAAAGGCAGGAATAAAGCCAGCATTAAGGATGTCAATCTCCACAAGGGAAAGGGCATCTGTCGAAAAGTATCTTAAAGCAACTGGATTGAAATTCGCTTATTCAAAATTTAAAATAATTGAAATTCCTGATGTTGGTAAAGGTGGATTTTCCAATAAAGGATTAAGGATTGATTTTGAAGATAAAAGAGAGGGGAATTTTTTCATATACATATCAAAAGATGAGTCCCTCCTCAGAAAATCTAAAACATCTGAACAAATAAATGACAATATTGCGCTAGGAGTCTCACTTGGTTATCCATTATGTTGCGTAGATTTTTTTAATAACAATTCTACAGTGCAAAGCTCTAAACAAAACGATTATGTATTGCCTGCTTTAAATGCAACTAAAGGAATTGAGTTCCCATACGAGAATAATATCTGTGCAAGATATTTTGATTATTCTTTAATCAACCATTTTCCATGTACATTAGATTGTAAAGAAAGTGAAGAACTAGGTAAGAAGTATGAGAAAGTGCTTGGAGAATTAAGACCCAAATACATAAATCAACTTAGAGAGATGTTAAAGTCAGTTGTCATATATACAGAATATGATGGTGTGTTTTTAATACCAAATTACCAAAAAAATGGGAACAATATTTTCTACAAAACAGTGCATTACACACAAAATAATGAAATTACAAAACTGCTTACTGCCTCAAATCATCTTGAAATACTATCAAAAAGCAAAGTAAAAATAGGAAAGCATTTAATTGAAAATGTAAACACAATGGTGTTTAAGTAAGATGGAAAAAATTAAAGAAGAGATTGATGGGATAAAATATGAAAGTGTTTTTTCTAAAGACCTTAAGTTTAAATGTAAAAGATGTGCATTTTGTTGCTATTCAGATGACATTGAAATAGATCAAGATGATATCACACGCATTGAAAACAATACCCAGTTCAAATCCAGAAATTTCGTTGACAACTCAAAATCATCAAAAAGGTTAAAACACAATGACGGCCCATGCATGTTTCTTGAGAATAATTCTTGTAGTATACATAAATTCCGACCTAAAACATGTAGAAATTTTCCTTACAAAGTTTTCTTTGAGGAGGTAAATATGGCATATCTGGATATTATCCATGCATGTCCAAGCGTTGTAATGAATGATTCAGAAGAAAATGAGATTGATTTCAATAAACTTGTATTTAAAACATATAAAGAAATAGAAAGAGATCCCAAACTGCTTTCCTTTATGGGCAGGATGAAAGATAAAATTAAGGACAACATCGACAAGAAACTTGTAGTGGAAAAAGTATTAAGTCACCTCTTTTCAGAACTCTCTAATCCATTTGACGGATATAAATTAGCATTTTCCTTAAATGAATCCAGAAAAAAAATTAAAAAATTAAAATTCTCTGTAGTCGATCAAATTATTCAAGATGTAAAAAATGTGGATTTTAAACCAAGCATTGAGGAATTCAACCGTTCATCACTAGATATGTTATCTCTTTTTGAAACCTTAAAGTCTGTTGATATAACTGACATGTCTATATACTTTATCAAAAAGACAGATAAGGGAATAGAGTTTATCTCTAAAGGAAAAACAAAAAAGATAGATGAAAAAAAGCTTTATAAAAATCAAGTTTCTTTAGATGAGTATTCAGGCATCCTAGGTGATTACTTGTTAAGTCTCTGGAACAAAAAAATCATGGAATATGAGTCTTACACATACGTACTAGAACAATTAAAGCTTGGGAATGAAGTCAGCACACTCGGTTTTCAATTGGATTTTTATAAGCACGCACTGATGTTCCTAAATATGGTACTACTAATCCTAATGGACGCAAAAATGGTCAAAGAGATTAATGCTGACATTGTTAAAGAAGCAATCATCATGACCGATCCATTTTTACTATCTCTCACATCTCAAGTTAGGAGGTTCTACAATGCCTAAAGAAGATCTTAAAAAAATCAAGAACTGGTTTAATGAAGAGATAAAAAGACGAGACAAAATTATTGATGAACTTAGAAAAGAGAACTTAATTCTACTCAAAACTGCAATAAAAAAATCAAATGATAATTTAGATGAAACAAAAATACGCAAATCGAACAATAAGTAATCTAATTTAGAAAACTATTTAAATGAAATTCAAAAATCTTCACATAAGGTGGTTGAAATAGCTGATGAAGAAATAAGCGATG
>CAZYEG010000173.1:0-3368 GCA_964646365.1 uncultured Methanosarcinales archaeon | reverse complement strand
GCAAAACTTTCAGAAGGTGTATCACTATCACTTGGTATTGACATGGAAGAAGCAGACATGAAGATTGAAAAAGAATACAACAATCTACCTACCTTCTTATACCAGTTTGGAGCTTCAACAATAGAAGGTGTTAAGTCACTACGAACAAAGCTGTCTATGGCTGATATTGGTGCAACAAACAACATTATGGACGAGATAGGTCATAACATCATGGAGAATAAAGACACAATGAAACTTTACTTTGATACTTATGACCTTGGTTTATCAAAAAACAAACTTATTAAGATTGATTCTAACAGAGATTTATCTGGTGCAGTACCTTGTAACTTGTTTGCCTTTGGTACACAGTCAAGACTTCTTGATGGTGCTAATGTTGAAAAGACTTTCTTTGAATTCCTTGAAGATGGTTATGGTAGAAGATTCTTATTTGGATATGTTGATGGTGCTGAAAAGAAAAAGCTTACTGGTGCAGAAAAATATGCAATGATTATGAATCCAGATGTTGAAAGAAAACTCCGTGAATTGAATAGAGAGTTTGCACTACTTAATAATATTGGTTATCACAACAAAGAGTTTAAGTTATCGCAAGTATGTACAGAAAAAATCATGGATTATCAATCAAATTGTGAGGACAGAGCAGAGCTTCTTCGTGACCATGAAATGATTTTGAAAGCAGTAATTGAACACAGTTATTGGAGAGTTCTCAAAGTTGCAGGTGCTTATGCATTTATTGATGCTTCTGATGAAATTACAGAGGAACATATAGATAATGCTATTGAACTTGGTGAAATGAGTATAGCTTCATTTAGAACTATGTTGAAGCGTGAGAAACCATACGAGAAACTTGCAAAGTATATTGCATCAGCAGAAGGTAAGCTTACACAAGTTGACTTGATTGAGGACTTGGTATTCTATAAAGGTTCAGAAGGTCAGAAGCGTGATATTATGAACATGGCTATAGCTTATGGTTACAACAACAACATCATTATTAAAAAGACTATTCATGATGGTATTGAATTTGTTGAAGGTGAAACACTTAAAATAGTTGATAAAAATAACCTAAGAGTTTCTTGGAGTAAAGATATTGCACAAGGGTATAAAGAGAAATCTGGTCTTAAGTCAGAAGACTTATATAAAGTTGCAACTGCAAGTGGTGTACATTATTGTTCTCACCAATTCAGAAAAGGTCATAGAACTGCTGACAATGCCGAACAAGGGTTTAATATCCTTATACTTGATGTTGACCACGGGTTGCCTATTGAAGTATGTTCTACGCTTCTCAAAGACTATGAGTTCACTATTGTCACAACAAAAAGACATACAGAGCAAAACCATAGATATAGAATCTTGTTACCTATGAGTCATGAGCTTATGCTTGATAAAACGGAACATAAGAAGTTTATGAAAAATGTATTTGACTTTATGCCATTCGATTGTGATGAACAAACAGCAGACATTTCAAGAAAATGGCAAGCTTATGATAAAGGTGAACATTACTATAATGAGGGTGAACTTATTGATGTTTTACCATTCATTCCAGACACAACAAAACAAGAAAGACAAAGAGATTTATCTAAACAGTATGTTGGTGTTGAGTCACTTCAAAGATGGTTCTTAATGAACTTTAATGAAGAAGAAGGTAGAAACAATATGCTTAGAGATTATGCACTTGCTATACTTGATAATGGTATGAGTTCTGAAAACATTAGATTAAGTGTATTTGATATGAATACAAAGTTGAATGTACCTCTCAATGAAAGAGAGATTGAAGCAACTATCATGAAGACTGTAATTCGTAAAGAGTTAGAGATATAATCTAAATAATAGATGGTTGAGAGTGGGGTTTGTTTCCCCTTGCCTTTGTGGTTTACCCACTCTTGTAAATAATCCCACCACTCGTTAATGTTGGTAACGGTTAATATGAGTATAAAAATAAAGAACTTGTTACAAAATATAGTTTTCACCTATCAGTAACGGTAGGTGAAAAGTCATTATAAAAATTAAGGAATCCAAAATGGAAGAACCAAAAAATGAAATCGAACAGACAGTTGACAATATTGAAAAACCAACTGTAGAAAAACCTACTCCAAAAGTGGTACAAAAAGAAGCTAGAGTATTTGGCGAAACAATGTCACCATATATTGGAAAATTAGCAGGAGCATTGGCTAAAGCACAAGGTAAAATGACAAACGGAGTTAAGGGTAAGGAAGGTTATGGATATAAGTATATGGAACTTGGTTCACTTATTGAAATTGCCAGACCTGCACTCAGTAGTAACGGTATTGCACTTGTACAGACTCATGAGTTTATTCAAAAAGTAAAACCAACTGTAGTAACACACACAACTATTATTCATGAAAGTGGTGAGTGGATGAAAAACAGCTTGGAAGTACCTATTACAATTATGAAGCAACTAACCCCTGCACAAATGATTGGTGTATCTGCAACTTATGGTAGAAGATATGCACTACAAGCGATATGTCTAATTGCATCAGAAGATGATACAGACGGAACAACAAAAAAATAACAAGGATTTAATATGGGTATGTTTGACGATTTAGAAGTAGAAGACAAAGCATTGGTTGAGGATAAAGTTTCCTCTGGTAAAAAAGTTAATTTTGACAAGATTCAAAAGACTGGTATTGTTGGTATGACAATTAAAAATGCTTATGCTGACATGAGCAAGATTAAAGAGTACAACGACAAAAAGTCTGGTGGTGCTATTAACATCACAATGGAACTTGAAGGTGCAGATGGTTCGCTTAAAACATTTGAGTATGTAACAGCAGGTGTACAGAAAGACAGAAAACCAACATTTGTGTACAACAAATATAGAAAACTCCACTATATTCTTACTGGTGATGAAGTAAGTATTATTCCTACAACAACTGGTTCAGTCATGGTTTGGGATAATGAAGCAAGACAAGAGGTTGAGCAAGACAAAGAAGTGATTACTGCATGGATTGGAAAAGAAGTCAGTTGTGCTTGTGTTAGAGTTCTTGAAGATAAGTATAATGCTGATGGTGAAATGAAAGACTTTGTACAAGTTGATGCATTCTTACAAGCTGAAACAAATCGTTCTTATGCAGAAGTTCTTGCTGATACTCCAGATGCAGTTTACGCAAAAGAGTTCTTGGAAAAGAGGGATGAAGATTTCATCATTGATAAGCGTAAAACTACAAAATCTTTACCAATTCCAGTTATTCTTACTAAGGCTGAAAAAGATGCACTTGCTAAGGCAGAAGAAGAAGCAAACAGTATGGGTGGTGAAGAAGAAGGTACTCCAGAGATTGATATTGACGAGGATGAAATCCCTTTTTAGGGATTGAATCGTCATGAAATATTTATATAAATTACCACAACTTAGT
>CAZYEG010000172.1:0-3389 GCA_964646365.1 uncultured Methanosarcinales archaeon | reverse complement strand
TATCACGAACCCGTAATATTCAGGACAACAAAACAGTGGTTCTTCAAGGTTGAAGATCTCGTTGAAGACATGATAAAAGAGAATAATGGTATCAAGTGGGTTCCACAATCAGCATTCAATGCATTTGATTCATGGCTAAAGAATCTTCGTGACAATTCTATCTCCAAACAGAGATTCTGGGGAACACCAATCCCAATCTGGGCCAACACAAAAGATGCAACAGATTACATTGTTATAGGTTCCGCTGCAGAATTAAAAGAATTGTCTGGAGTAGAAGTAGATGACCTTCACATCTCATCAGTTGATAAGATTATTTTCCAAAAAGATGGCAAGACATACAAAAGAATACCAGACATTCTTGACGTATGGGTAGATGCAGGTACAACCTCATGGAACTGTCTTGACTATCCTAAAAACATTGAAAATTTCCAAGACCTTTTCCCTGCAGAATTCATTCTTGAAGGAAAAGATCAGATTCGTGGATGGTTCAATCTTTTGATGGTTGCATCAATGATTGCACTCAAGAAACCATCATTCAAATCAGTTTACATGCACGGCTTTGTTCAGGATGCACAAGGAAGAAAAATGTCCAAATCTCTTGTCAACTATATACTTCCTGAAGAAGTAATTTCAAAACTCGGTTCAGATGTCTTAAGATTCTATATGATCAGTGGAGCAAATCCAGGATTAGACATGAATTACAATTTCGAAGATATGCAGACAAGGCTAAGAAATCTTGGAGTACTTTGGAACGTACATAATTATGTCATAAATTTGGTAGATGAAATCCCAGACAAAGTAGAACTTGGAATTGAAGAGAAATACATAATTTCAAAATTAAATTCAACAATCAAGAACGTCACTGAAGCATTCATTGAGATTAGACTTAACGAAGTTCCAAAGATGATTGAAGAATTATTTTTAGAACTTTCTAGAACTTACATTCAATTTGTTAGAGATAAGGAAGACAAAGGTGTTGTTGCATACACTCTATTTAGAGTGTTAGATGGAGTTTTAAAATTACTTGCGCCAGTTTGTCCAATGCTTTCAGAAAAGATGTATCTAGATCTAAAAGAGAAATTTGGCATGAGCGAAGACAGTATTCATTTCTGCCAGTGGCCAGAAGCTGATGAATCTTTAATTGATAAAGATCTTGAAGAAGGAATTGCTATCATAAAAAACGTGATTGGTTCCGTTCTTAACGCACGTGAAAAAGCACAGCTTGGTGTAAGATGGCCCCTTTCAGAAGTCATTGTTGAAACAAAAGATGATAAAGTTTCAAAAGCTGTTTCCGATTATGGAGATCTTATTAAATTAATAACCAATGTTAAGATGATATCACTTGAAAAATTAGAAGTTAAATTAAGTGTAAAACCTAATTACAAAACCATTGGCCCAGCATTCGGTAAAGATTCTGCAAAAGTTATCGCGCACCTTACCACTCAGAGTGCAGAGACAATAATTGAACATCTAGATAAGAAAGACAAATATTCAATATCAATAGACGATGTAGCTTACGATCTTTCAGCTGAACATCTTGTGATTGAAAAAGAAGTCCCTGAGTTCTATGCAGCATCAGATTTCTCACACGGCAGTGTCTATCTGAACAAAAACATGAATCCAGAACTTGAAGCTGAAGGATTTTCAAGAGAACTTACAAGGCGTGTTCAGAATCTCAGAAAAAATAATGAATTAAACAAGGAAGACTCAATTAATCTTCATATCGCTTGTGAAAGTCATCTTGGAGAGATGTTCCTTGCAAATAAAGAACAGATTATGCAGAAGGTTGGAGCAAAAGAATTGATAATTTCAAACAGACTTGCGAATATTTCCATTAAGTCTGATGAGAAAGTAAAAGGCAAACAGTTTTCTATCGCTATCGAGAAAGTTTAGAATCCATCTATACCAATTGTTAAAAGAATTTTTTTGATCTCTTCAATTGTTTTTTGTTGGTATTTTTTATCAGACATTCTAATAGTTCAATTTCTTTACACTGAAAAAGAGTTCAAGGTAATCGTCAACAAAAACAAAGAAACAATATCTATTTACAAAAAACATTTCAACATTCTATGGAATAAATCAAAACATTTATAAATGTGTAAATATATACTCAACTGAGTAAAATGTTACACAATAAATATTATCACATCTTAAGCCAATTTGCAGGCGATTACAAAAAAAGCATCCATGGTAGGAGTTTGGTAAATAAGGTTCCATTATCACAAAAAGCAATAGCCTTGACACTTAAGGAATTAGAAGAGCAATCAATACTCAAATCTAAAAGGACAGGCAATCTTGTGTTTTATTCTTTAAACTTAAAAACAAACATAAAAGACTTAATCCTTATAACAGAGATACAGAATAAAATAATTTTTCTAAAAAGATATAAGAAGCTTGCATATATCCTTAAAGAAGACAGTAGGGTAGTTGGTATTTTTGGAAGCTATGCAAAAGGAAAAAATAAACCAGATTCGGACATTGATATATTCATAATAGGCAATAAAATCCGGAAAGATTACGACGAGAAAGGAAAAATCTTCGACCTGAACATAAGCATAAAGTATTTTAATGATGATGAATTCTCAGATCTATTAAAACAAAAAAACCCATTGACAAATGAGATTGTTGAAAACCATATTATCATATTCAACACTGAAACATTTATCAATATGATCTGGAGAAAACATTATGGTCTCGATTGAATGGTGCAAGAAACAAAAACAAGGTCTAGAAATAATTGAACCTATAGCAATATGTCATTATCTTATTTGGGGATGGCTGAAGAATCAATAAATATTATTGGGAAAGTTAGTAAAAGTAACATTTGGACAGCAACGACTGCCTATTATATTTTTTATTATTCATTATATTCATTAATGCTTAAAGTCGGTATTAAGTGCGAGATTCACTCCTGTTCTCTTGAATTTATGAAAGAATATTTGAGTAAATATTATTCTGAAGATGATTTGGATTTAATCAAAAAAGCTTTTTCTGCGAGAATAGATCTGCAATATTATGCAAATAGACCTGTCAACATTAATATTATAAACAAGATTAAAACCAGTTGTAAAGATTTCTACATAAAGACTAAAGATATATTAGCTAACATCTCTGATGATGAGATCAATAAGATTCGAGAAAACATAGAGAATAATTATTAACAAAATAAAAAACATTTCAAAATTTTATGGAATTAAAAAAATAAAAAAATTTATCCATGAAAAGTCTTATTCAATTTGTCCTGAAAAGATTTGATCTCTTCATCAGTAACTTTCTCTCCAGACATCATCTTTTCCCATGTAAACATGACATGGTCAACAATGACTTTAGCAGCATTCTGCATGACTTCACCAGGCGTATCTTCATAGACCTGTTTCATCTTTTCTTTC
>CAZYEG010000171.1:0-3419 GCA_964646365.1 uncultured Methanosarcinales archaeon | reverse complement strand
AAAAAACGGCATGCAAAACATCCACGGGGGCGTTCTTTTTCAAAATATTCCTCCTGTCTTACAAAAGGTGTTTCTGTTTCTATAAATAAAAGTTCATGGGAAGTTCCTTCAATATTTAAAGAGATTCAGGAGTTAGGAGATGTGCCTGTTGATGACATGTTTAGAACATTCAATATGGGGATTGGCTTTGTTGTGATTGTAGATAAAAAAGATGTTTCTAAAATAAAAAATGGAATTGTTATTGGCGAAGTCGTTAAAGGCAATAAAGAAGTTAATCTTATAGATTAAGTGAGACTTCAATCCAGATTAAAGTAATCAAATTATTTATATAATACCTTATCATAATTATTCTAGAGGTGATTCGAATGAATCTAAAACAAATAATAGTCGCAATGTTCATGGTCAGTATGATTACATTAGTTGGTTGTTCAGAAAAAGTAGTAGAAGATATGCCGAAAGTTTGCACAGCAGACTGGAGCCCAGTCTGTGGAATTGATGGCGAAACTTACAGTAATAAATGTAGCGCAGGAGATGTTGAAGTAGCATATGAAGGGGAATGTAAAGAATCCCACTTTTGTTCAGCAGAGGAAAAAGAAAACAAGATATGTACTAGAGAATACATGCCAGTTTGTGGCGATGACGGGATTACATACTCAACAGGATGTACAGCTTGCTCTGAAGGTATTTACTCTTATACAGAAGGAGAATGCCCAAAAGAGACCCATGTTTGCACAGAAGAGGAGAAAAATGCTCAGATTTGCACAATGGAATATGATCCAGTTTGTGGAAGTGACGGCATAACACATGCAACCGGATGTACGGCTTGTTCTTCAGGTGTTGATTCCTACGTTGCAGGTGAATGTTAAGTGTAATTTTTTTATTTTTTTAATATTTCTTAATTTTTTCTAACTTTTTTAATAATTTTTCAACTAATTTAACCGTTCTAAAAGGATGATTTTATATACTATTTTTTCCAAAAAATAACTGAGATATGAAAAATAGAAAAGAATGTATCTTAATACTAGCTTTTGCTGTAGCTTTAGCTGTATTTCTTTCTGGATGTGAGAGTGATCTTGTTGGACAAGCCTATATAACAACTCAAGATTGCAACAATAACGGGCTCTGTGAAACAGGAGAAACCTCTAATAACTGTGCTAATGATTGTGATTTGTCTTGTGATCATAATGGATTATGTGAGGGTGATGAGAATAAGGTAAATTGTCCTAATGATTGTAAACTTTATTCAATTGATGAGCTTGAGAATAAGTTTCAAGAGGAATATTTTAAAAAATGGTCTGATGGAATTGTTTTATCAGACATATATTGGCATGAAGAGCCAATTTCTTCACTGATTTCAATGTATGAAACAACACAAAATGATAGTTATTTAGATTATGCGATAAAGAGTTTTCAAAGAATTGAAAGTTTAATGGTTGATGTAGATGGAAATGGCTATAGAGAATGGCTTGCCGATTGGGAACCATCTGAATATGATTGGGGCATGCCATTTGATCACGATTCTAATCCTAATACTCTTAACGTAACTCACTGTTTGTATACCCACAGAGGGATTCGGCAATATGCTAGACTTGCAAGAGTAATAAAAAATGATCATGTTCTTAATGAGAAGTTTGGAGTTGATGCAGATAATCTTATTACAGTATTAAAGCACGATATTATAAATAATCCTATTTGTATAGGTAGATTTAATCCGGGTTATTCATCAACTCATAATGTTCTATCTCATCCTTTACTAACTATATTAGAATTATATTTAATTGAAGGAAATGTTAGTTATTTTGAACCAAATTCAAGGTATGGTAAAGATAACTATACAATGCTTGATTATATTAATTCTCAAGCAAAGGCAATATTGGATACAACATATCCTCAAAACAGTGATACAAATGCAGTTTATTATTGCACAACAAAGTGTAATTATATTGTTGAAGGATGCTATGACGGAGACTATTCAGAATGTATGGATAATGAAAGTAATGTTTGTTATGTAATGGATACAAGTCATAGCGGAGATACAATCTTTCCTGAAGTTGAGTTGTATAGGTCTGGAATTGTTTTTGAAAAAGAAGATATTGATAAGTGGGTTTATACCTTTATGAATAAAATTTGGGATGGGAATGAAAAAGATCCCAAATATTATGATTTCCCTAATGGTATGCTTGGGACTTTTGGAAAATATTCTCCTTGGCATATGGGAAGTAAAATTGCTCCAGGATGGGTAAGCTTAGGGGCATTTAATAGTACTTTACATACTGTTTTTGAGGAGGGAGATGATTCCTCAATTACAAATAAAGGTGGTTTGTTTAGGTATGCGTATTATGCAGAGCTTGCTAAAAATTTAGTTGTTGGTGGTTGTCAATATACAAACAATGCTAAAGAAATTTGTGACAGTATTGATAATGATTGTGATGGTTTGATTGATGAAAGCTGTCCGAGTGTTATTTTAGATGTGCTAAATATTAGCGAAACAACAGCTTTAATCAAAGGAAATATTTCTAATGCAAACAACTATGATATTCAGATTGAATACTCTGATGTTAATCCAGCAAATAAGATAAATGATAAAATTTATTTCTCCAAACTACACTACACTGATAATACCCTTTCTCCAGCAAGAATAAGATCTCTTTCTTTTAAAGAAATGGAATATGAAGAAGAGGATTTGGTTGGAGAATGTAATGGTTTTATTGCAACAGGTGATGTTGTTAAAGATGGAAGAAGTATATTTTGGAAAGTAAGGCATCAACCTCCGTGGAATGGTGGTGAAAATAACACAATAATTTTTCATGAAGGATCCCGATATAATTTTACTCAATTTGCTGGACCTGCAACAGGAATGAATGAAGTAGGCCTTATGGCAGGTAGTTTTTATGGTGGTTGTATCAATATGAGTAATAGCAATGTCCAATATGAATCAAAATACTCCGAAAGAACAGGTGGAGGTGGTGCTAGACTAATCCAAAATGTTTTGGGAAACTTTGGCACTGTTGAAGAAGCAGCTTATTTTATTTCTGAAGAAGCAGTTGGTATTAACAGTGATAATGATCCAAAGCGTTGTGAAAAAAGTATTTTTGTAGTTGTAGGAGCACAACAAGGTGTTGGAGCAATCATCGATCTTGAAATGGTCAGGGACAATAACGGGGAGAAAGTAGCTCGTACACATATCACATGGATAAACAATTCATGGGCTTCTCTTGAAAATATTCTATATTGCGAGGGAGGAGGAGTAAATATTACAAAAGGACAGATGGTAAATCGAGCAGCCATAGATATTATTAATAATGGAGATGGTTTATTTGATTGGAAAGATGTTGTTCAAAAAATTGCTAAGACTGTTGATAAAAGAGAATTAGGTTCTAAATATTTTTATATTGGAACTAGTCCAAATACAGGCGGGT
>CAZYEG010000170.1:0-3437 GCA_964646365.1 uncultured Methanosarcinales archaeon | reverse complement strand
CATCAATCGGTACTCCTGCTTTGTTTTTGCGGGGAAAAAATCTTGAGTTTTGCATTGGGCCAATTCCTGCAAATGCTGCAATAAGCCAGAAAATCATAAGCATTACGATTGCTTTATTTGACCAGTCTTTAATGGAGTGTTCTGTGAATAGTATATATAGTGGGATTGGAGGGAACCAAATTAGAATTACACCTGAGAAGTTAATGACAAACATGTATAATCCAGGTATGCTGCTTAGGAAAGGTATGACAGAACCGTATGGAAGTATGAATGTTACAGCGAGAAGTATCCAATATATTGAACAGTCTTGGATTTTATTTGAACTCTCTTTGTAGACTACCCATGGCAAGTAAATCAAAGCTATCATGAGAAATACGAAAACACGGAAAAGTGAACCACCGTTGATTAATACAAAGACATCGAAATAGTGGAATACTAACATGAATAGAAAGAATGAAGTTCCGTTTGTAACTCCGGAGGTTCCACTTGGACTAAAGTAATCTCTCATATGATTAAAGAATTTGCCACTTTTCCCGGAGGATCCTCCCATTGCTTTTTCTATATCTTTTATGCTTGTTTCTGCCATTATGCTGCCTGTTTTTGTAAGAGTTGTTCTCCTCTAAGGAGTTTTTCTCTATTATCTGCAAGGTATGCTTTGATTACTTTTGCAGGACCTGGTTTGCTACCACTTTTTTTCCATTTGTCGAATAATGCCATAAATTCTTTGTATTCGTCTAAGATCTTTTTATCTTCTGGGTTTAAGCCTTTATTAATGTTTGGGCTAAGTGTTTCTTCGGCACTAGCAATAGATGGACGAAGATTTCCAGCTCTGAAATTATCATATATATCTTTTATTTCTTTGAGTGCGTAATAGTCTCCTTGTCTTGCTCTAAGGAAAAGTTGAGAAATTTTTATAGCAGAATTCATGTCTATATTTTTTATTTCTGGTAAGACCTGTTGAATTAATTTGAGAAATTGAAGAGGGTTATTTAATTCTGAATATGAATGATGCTCAACTGGTTCAGGATCTTGCAATTTTGGTGTGGGTTGCTGTATGATTTTTGGAGGAACTCTAATTGGTTCTGGAGTGTTATCTAACCCAGAATCTAACTTTTCACCTACTTTTTTTTTGAGCTCACTAATGTCCTCTTCCATTTTTAATAGTAGAACTAATCAAGATAAACAAGGAGTTTTCTTATTTCAATCATGTCACCGTAAGGTTCAACTTTGATTGAGTTTGTTCCTTCTTCAATGTAAGGTTTGATGTTTACAATGTATTCATCTTCACGTGTTGTCATGTAAGTCCTTATTCCATTGATGTATATCTTAGCTTCTTTGAAATTATAATCATCTGTAAAGTCAAGTGTAAGGTTTAAGTCTGTATTATTTGCCTCTATGTCATCGACCATTTCATCATCAAGATCGAAGTAATATACAGGATAAGGAAGTTCTTTAAGATTTGTTTGAACTACGATTTGGTCAATTAATATCTGTCCCTTTTCTGTTAAAAACTTGAGTTCGTTTGTTCCAGGATTTACTGATTTTGTGATATCTATTGATGGATTTCTCTGTCCACAATCAGGAACTGCTGAATAAATGCTGTCCCCATTAACGTAGATGTTGAGTTTGCCAATCTTTGCATATTCACAATCAGTTGCAAATTTTAATTCTGCATCTTCAAGATTGAAGATTTGAGTTGAAGATATTGAAAAGATGTTTTTACTGTTGTGATTGGAGTTGTCTGTTACATCTCCTGTAATCATGATATTTGATAGTGACCATTTGTTGGTTTTCCAGAATGCTGCACCAACACCTGATACTGAGAAATCAATGCTGTTTGAACGTGATAGTTGATCTATTGGAAGATATATAGGATTCATAGTTGATGTACTTGTTTCTCCTTCATATATTGTGTAACCGTTAAGTGTTATAGTAAGGATTCCTGTATGTGTGCTTGCCCCGAATGATAATTGTAGATTATCAGAGTTATCTGGGTCAGTTAGGCTGAATTCAATGCTGTGTGGCTTTTTTTCAAACCAGTTATTTTTTACTACAAATGGTGAAACAGATTTTAACACTTTTGCATCTGTTGTTGAATATAGATTGACTGCAGGGATTTCGTGCGTGTATTCATCTCTAGCTATGTAATCAAGACGCCCTGGGCTTTCATCTACTAAAGTCAAGTTGTAATCAGTACTGTCATCATTATTATTACTGCTTCCAGATGATGATGAGGTATAATCGTCGTCTAATAGCTCTCTTCTTTCATCTGCAGGTAAAAACATGATGTATATTATTATTGCCGCAGTTATTAGAAGAATTAGTATTGCTGCTTGTGAACCGGATTGCTGCCCTTTTTTCTTTTTGTACATTTTAATCTAATCAATAAGATTCCCGGTTTTTGTATTTATATAGTTTTTGTTTATTTGAGGCTTTAAAGATAGAGATCCATGTAATCATTGTCAGAACGGTTGATTTGCCTTAAGTGCATGAGACCTTTTTCCTCATCACTTTTCTCGTAAAGTTCCCATTCCGTATATATGTTTCCAAAGTCGTCCATGTAATGCATTCTCTTCAACCCCATAGTAATATTGTTTTTTGAGGATATAATTTTTGAGAATATAGTGTATATATAGTATATAGAAATTAGAAAAAGGTGCTACAAAGTAGTATCTATTGCATTTGTAGCTGATAGTACAGTTTGATAAATTTCTCCATCTGTTCCAATTTGAATTATTGGGACGTTGAATGGAATTGGTCCTTTTTCTGTGTAAGAATCATATAATCCATCTCCCATTAGAGGGTCAAATGTTTGTGCTGGAGTTAAGCCGTCTCCCGTTATGTCATCTATAGATTCTGCAGACATAGTGGGGTTTAGGTGGATTACTAGATCAAGATTTGTAATAGTGAGGTCATCTTTTAGCCAATTGAAATACTTAAGTCCGTTGCTTCTTTCGTGATTATCTTTTATTCCGTATGCTCCAATTCTTTGAATTTTGTTTTGTCCAACTAAGACTGTATCGTCACTTAGAATATCCTCGGAAAGTGATGCTGCAATTGTAGATTTCCCGGCATCGGGTTCACCAGTAATGAGAATACCTTTTCCATTATATCTTATTCCTGCCCCATGACAAAATCTGACTGTGGGTGAGTATCTGTCAGTTAGTACTCCAATAGATTTGAAAATAGCATATTCGTTTAATGTTACAAGTGTAAGTGTGTCCATGTAGGCAAATGTTGCACCACCTTCTCTTGCCATTTCGTATTTTTTGTGATTTGGGTCTGGGATGGTGACTTCATGGAAACAAGATGGAGATTCATCAGTTGCAGGAAAAGCTGCGTCTAATAATTCTATTATTTTTTCTGAGTTTATTTTAGTTTCATCCATCCCAATTGTCCCGTTGTCAGGATAACTAACTGCCAAATGGATTGGTACG
>CAZYEG010000169.1:0-3457 GCA_964646365.1 uncultured Methanosarcinales archaeon | reverse complement strand
CAAGGTGATGTGCTATGCTTAAGATGAAAAGAATATCCGAAACATACAGTACGAAGGTATTTACTGATACAGGCGATTATTTTGGAGATATAGAGGAAAGCATTCTGACTGCTAATAAAGTATTTGGATGGAGGGTCCGTTCTACAAAGAATTCATTTTTAAATAAGGTACTCGGATCTGCTAAAGGAGTTATCGTTCCTCATCAACTTGTAAAAAGCGTTGGAGACATTATGATTATCTCAAAAGCTGCTGTTCCAAGTTATAATCCAGAAGAAGACATGGATGAGTAATTATAAATTCTATTTTCTTTTTTAATATTTATCTAATTATGATTATGTGGGGTGAAAGTTAATGGATAAAGAAATAAAAGAGCTTAATGAAAAAGCTAAAATTTATTCTAAATCTTTAGAAGAAGTTTCTGAAGAAATTAAAAAAAAAATTATTGGACAAGAAAGTATTATTGAAAAATTATTATTATGTCTTGTTGCTGGTGGACACGTGCTAATGGAAGGTGCTCCTGGTCTTGCAAAAACACTTATGATAAAATCTCTCTCTGAAGCTATCAATCTTGATTTTCAAAGGATTCAATTTACTCCTGACCTTCTTCCTGCAGATATTATTGGAACTAAAATATTTAATATCAAATCTAATACATTTTCTACAAAAAAAGGTCCGATATTTACAAATTTTGTTTTAGCAGATGAAATAAACAGGGCTCCGCCAAAATGTCAATCTGCACTCCTTGAAGCAATGCAGGAGAAACAAGTAACAATTGGAGAAGAAACATTCATTTTGAATGCACCATTCTTTGTAATGGCAACACAAAACCCACTTGAGCATGAAGGTGTATATAATTTGCCAGAAGCACAGGTTGATAGGTTTATGTTTAAGATTCTGATTGACTATCCAAGTACAACTGAAGAGAAAATGATACTTGGTCTTACGACAGAAGGAAAAAGTAAAAAAATCAATAAAGTGCTCAGCAGAAAAACGTTGCTGGAAATGCAGGAATTTAATCAAAAAATTTATGCTGATGAAAAAATAAAAGACTATGCATCTGAAATTGCTGTGGCAACCAGAGATAAAAGCGAAGAGACTTCTGGGCTTGTTGAGTTTGGTGCATCGCCAAGAGCAACAATCTCCCTTATACTTGCAGCAAAAGCGAATGCGATGTTGAATGGTAGAGGGTATGTTATTCCTGAAGATATCAAAGAGGTTGCGCATGAAGTATTAAGACACAGAATAATACTTACATACGAAGCTGAAGCTGAGAATGTGACTGCAGATGATATCATAGAAAAAATTCTAACAAAAGTTAAGATACCATAAAATGCCTGATCCAAAAGAAATTATTGGAAGAATAAAGAAAATAGAAATTAGAACAAGACGTCTTGTTGATGGGCTTATACAGGGAGCATATCATTCTATCTTTAAGGGGAGGGGTGTTGAATTCTCTGAAGTCCGACCATATCAGATTGGTGATGATGTCAGGAGTATCGATTGGAACGTTACCGCTAGGATGAATGAGGCTTACATAAAGGAGTTTATTGAGGAAAGAGATCTGACGATATATATTCTATTTGATATTTCAGCAAGCAATGAATTCGGAAGTATAAAAGAGAAAAAAGAGAGCGCAATTGAGATTTGTGCATCTGTAATGTTTGCGGCACTAAGGAACAATGATAAGGTTGGAATGATGCTTTTTACTGATCGGGTTGAGAAGTTTGTTCCTGCATCAAAAGGAAAAAAGCACATGTTGAGACTGATTCGGGAAATGCTTTATTTTAAACCGGAAGGCAAGAAAACAGATTTGAATAAGGCGCTATCTTTTTTGGCTTCTGTTCAACGAAAACGTAGCACTATTTTTGTTGTATCTGATTTTATGTCTGAAGAATTTCTTAAACCGCTTAAAGTGTTGAAAAATAGGCATGATGTGATAATGATAAATATTAATGATCCTAGGGAATTGGAGATTCCGGATGTTGGATATATTGAGCTTGAAGACGCTGAAACTGGTGAACAATTGCTTGTTGACACATCTGACTTAGTATTTCGAGAGAATTATTCAAAACTGGTAAAGAAAAAGTATGCCAAATTAAGTAATAAATTAAAAAAATTAAAAGTGGATATGATACAACTTACTACTGAAACTCCTTTTGAAATTCCATTAAGAAGTTTCTTTAAAATGAGAATTAGGAGACTTGCGAGATGAACTTTCTAAATCCATATTGGTTAATTGGACTGATGTTTTTGCCTCTGATATATTTGATACATTATTATGCAAATAAAAAGAAGAAAGCTGCTGCGATAAAATTTTCAAATCTAGGACTGATTAAAAGTGCAATTGGAAAGAAAAGTAAACGGCATCTTTGGTTGTTTATTCTTTATATGACAATACTGGGATTACTTGTGTTAGCATTATCTGACCCGACGCTTCCACTAAAGCAAACAAAAAAGGGAGTGAATGTTGTACTTGCCATTGATGTTTCAGGAAGTATGCTTGCAAATGATTATGAACCTACAAGACTTGAAGCTGCAAAGAGAAGTGCGGAAATGCTTCTTGAAGAATTAAAACCAAATGATTATTCTGGATTGGTGATTTTTGAGTCTGGTGCAACAACTGCTGCGTATTTAAGTCCACTAAAGGACAGAGTAATTGAAAAACTTAGAAATATTGCCCCAAAAGAAGGAAGAACAGCAATAGGTGATGGACTTTCTCTTGCAATTGATATGGCAATAAGTGTTCCAAATAAAAAAAATGTGGTAATACTTCTTTCAGATGGAGTAAGTAATGCTGGGGTAATTAGCCCTGCAGAATCTATTGCGTTTGCAAAGTCTAATGACATAAAGGTATTTACGATTGGAATGGGTAGCGAAGAGCCGGTAGTGCTTGGGCATGATTGGTATGGAAGGCCGCAGTATGCAGAACTTGACGAAGAAACATTGAAGGCTATTGCTGCTGAAACTGATGGAGAGTATTTCAAATCAGTTGATGGTGAAACTCTTGAAGGTATTTATAGTCAGCTTGCGAAAAAAATTAAGCGAGAAAAAGAAGAGGTGTCTGTAAAGAATCATATATTGGTTATTATTTTGTTTCTGCTTATTTTTGAGTTTTATCTGAGATATGGTAAAGGGAGAATAATACAATGAAGAAATTTGTTTTCTTGCTGTTATTTGTACTGTTATTACCTGCTGTTTTTGGTCAAAAAGAAATAATTATTACTTCTAATCAAAGCGACTATTATTTTTTAGTAGGTAGTGGAGCTGTTGTCACTTTTGATGTAGATAATGAATTTAATGAAGATATAAATGGAATAGCAACCTATACAATCACAACAGAAATAAACCAAAATGGTGCTTTTCAATCCCAAACAAACACTCAATCTGTAAATATTTTGATAAAAAAAGATGCAGAACCTTTAACAATGGATTTTGGCAATAGTGATACTCCCGTAGA
>CAZYEG010000168.1:0-3469 GCA_964646365.1 uncultured Methanosarcinales archaeon | reverse complement strand
TGATCTGAATGCGATTACTAAGGAAGTAGGGATACACTAATAATTTTCAATTTTCAATTTGAAATTTTCAATTGAAGATTAATGCATACAAAATGTTTCTACGAAACTGCCGCAGAAGCTTTTTAGCTCTTCGCGTATTGCTCTTACGTCATATTTACTGATTCCTTCCTCAACTATGTTGTCATGCATAATCTGAGAGGATTTGTTGTATGTTTTTGCTATGTCATTAACATTTTTTTCAATATGTGCAGAAAGGGTCATTTCAGAGCTACATTTATGGCAATTTACATCAAATAGACATTCATTATCAACAATATCATTTATTTTAATATTATGAGGCAGTATTTGGGAATCGCACTCAGGGCAAGATAATGAGTTAGAAATTTGGGAATAAATTTCATGAATGTCGTGGTGGTTCAAATTATTCATTTTTGTTTTTGTTGAAGAAATCTCTTTATTATAACAAAAATGAAATGAAAAAGCAATACTATTAACTTCGTAACCCAAAAAAATCGAGATTCACGAATCTCGCTTTCAGAGGTTATATTGTTAGCAGAGAGTGGTATACAGGGTTATGCAAGCATACAGTTTGTGTTTGAGCATACAGCATACAGGTAGAGCATACAGCGCAGTTAACAACTTCCTCCCACCAAATTAATCCAGGTAGGTGTTTGTACTGCACTATCACCAGAAGCAGATGGAATTAAATCAAGTCCAAACATTTCAAGTAATTCAATTAATGTAATTCTATCTTCTTCTATTTGCCATAACTCAGATACACCCCAGTGACCTAATAATGTAACTACATCAAGGAGATTAATACCAGTAAGACCATCAATATCTCCATAAGCCCATTCATAAGGTCTATTTGTAAGAAGATCTGACCATCCAAGAATATCCTCTAAGTCTATATCCTCATCTCCATCAAAATCTCCATACTTAAATGGATAGTCAAAATTAAAGTCTACAGTAGCAATAAAACCACTGCTTGCATTATTAGAGGGCTGTGCATTGTTAAGTTCAAGTGATGCTATATGTGGCAAATAATAATCTGCCCCCACTAAACTAATCTCAATGCTATATTCAGTTCCTGCTAAAATTGTTCCATTGAACACTTCTGTTTCTCCGAATACATTAGTAAATTCTTCATAACTTCCAATTAATGCCCCAGCTTCATCATGTATATCTACTTCTATCTCTGCAGCATGAGAAGCACCTACAAAGTACTCTTCATAATTTTCATCAATAACTTCAGATAAAGCTACTTTCTCTTCCTCACTTAAATCATTTATGTTCCCTTTTTCTAGGATGTCATTAATATCTATATTCATATTCCTTAATGCACTTACTAGATTGCTTTCAAGTCCTAACAATCCTTCATATTCTTCAATAATATCTGTCATGAATGAATCTACTATACTTTCTATATCTAATTCATTTCCCTGATCATCATTAGTTCCTGTAGGATCTTCTTCATTACCATTTCTTTCACCACTTCCATCATTTTCATCATCTCCAGTACTTTCATAAAGCATAATTAATCTAAGCATTGGAGGAATAATATTGTCACTTTCTTCCTCTAAGCTATTTCTTAATGCAGTATCACTACCACCGTAACACTCTAGTATATAGCTTAATGCATTCTCGTTAGTCCTTTCATCTAAGAACATATTTCTAGCTTCGTCACATAAACCCTGATCATACTCCTCATACTCACCACTTTCATCATTTTCATCAAACAATTCATTTAATTTCTCTATGAATAATGTGTCGTAAGCCTGCTTTAAAATTATTCCAATATCTAATGTTACATCTATTTCTGTACCATTTTCTACAGTAGGATTAATAGCTGCCTCTCCATCGTCTCCCCAAGCTTCTCCACAGTCTGTAACATTTCTTAATGCATATGTAATATATTCCACTATTCCTGAATCATTGGCAGGAGGATAATCTACATAACTAGTAGATGAAGCAGTAACTGTTTCAATAATAGTTCCATTCCTATATATCTCTATATCTCCTCCACCTAAGCCAACGAGTGAAAATGCATTACCGTAGTAATCTGTAAATGGAGTTTCTGCATCGTCACCAGTTGCTGAAAGTGTTGCTTCTAAATCTAATAGATCATTAATAAACTGCATTATTAGATCATCTGTATTTTCTTTTGCAGTTGCAGTTTCTCTCATGATATCTACTGTCCCCATAACAGTTTCAGTTGAATTATCATTGCAGTCACAATCTCCTAGGCCATCTCCATCTATCTCAAGTGCACTATTAAATTCTGCACTTAAATTTACATCTGCCATAATCTCTTCATACATATAGCCTGCATATACATTTTCTAGTTTTTTATCATGTACTCCTATCTCTGGATTAGTATTAAAGTATTCGTACAAGATATCTATTTTAGTATCTTGACTTGCATCTTGGATATCTACTCTAGACCAATTCAACTGAACTGCCGGCTGACCATCTATAATACTTACTGGAAGTTCTTCTAATAGATCTAATGATGTTGGCTGAACTGAACAGGTAGGAGTAGGCTCTGGTTTGGTGCTGATGATGGTTGTAGTTGTTGCCTGGTGTTCAATTGCTCCTGCCTCACTGTCTCCACTAGGTCTTGTAATTCCTAGGTAGTCTGTTGTTGGTGTAGCTGGATCTAAATCTAATGCAGCCAATTGATAATTAGCACGTTGTGTATTTGAAAGTGCAAAATCTGCTCCTGCTGCTGTCCAATCTGCACCGCCTGATGAGTTACTGAAAGGATCTGTTACTTTTTCTGAGAAGTTATTACCTGTTCCGTGATCTGCTGCGGTTTGATCTGTTAAAACTCCAATAGCTGCGACACCATTAACATCTTCTCCATCCACATCATAATAATATGTAAAACAATTTGGTGGTGTAGTACATACTAAGTCGTTATAAACCAAATTTTGTTTAACTGTGGAGTTTGTTGGTGCGGAATTACTCATCATTACAAGTGGTGTTAGTGCAATGTCACCAAATGCCATCATGCCTGCATTAAAGAAATCACAATTATTATAAAAAGTATTATTTGCAATATATGTATTATCTGCTTGTCCAATCATTATTCCTCCACAAAAGCTTGCTCTATCAGTGTTATTAGTAAATATATTATTATAAATACTAATATCGGAACTAAAAACAGGTGATCCACCTCCAGTCATACTATAAACCACTACACCTAATGCATTGTCATGAATATAGCTATTTTTTAGTGTTACACCTTCGCCTATTATCATAATTCCAGAATTAACTGTAATTCCATATGCTTCAAATCCATCAATTGTTAAGTTGTCTACACCCATTGTTATTAAAGATGTGTCAGTAGTTGTTCCATCTAATACAGGATGACTGCTTCCCCATGGTTGTATATGTATTTCTGTTGAAGTTACAGTCATGCCAAATAACGAAACCTGATCATGTCCATCACTTTTTGTTCCTCTTA
>CAZYEG010000167.1:0-3477 GCA_964646365.1 uncultured Methanosarcinales archaeon | reverse complement strand
AAATGCCTGCAAAAACAAAAAAGAAAGTTGTAAAGAAAAAAGCGGCTAAAAAGAAAGCGGCGCCTAGAAATGAACTTGGGTTATCTCAAGAAGATATGAAGAAGATTGGAGCAGCAAGAAAAAAGCTTGAAGCTGAATTTAAGAAGGCTAAAAAGAAGCTTGAGAAGGCAGAAAAGGATATGAAAGTTTTTTTGAAGAAAAATCCTAAGAAAGCTGGAAAGATTGCTGCTGGTGTTGGTGCAGTAATTGCTGCAGGAATCACTGCTGCTGTTGTAAAGCACAAAAAGAAAAAATAATTTTTTTTCTCTTTTTAAATAGTAAGTATTAAAAAGAGTCTAGTAAATATAGTTCTTATGAATTTTCAAGGTCTAGAGCACATTAGGAAGTATGATTTTTATCTTGATGTGGCTTTTAGGAAAGCGAAAGATAGAGTTGAACTAGGTAGAGATAAGAAGGCAAAATCTCGTCTTGATAAGTCTAAATTCTTAGAAACACTTAGGCTGCAGAATGTTGAAGGGACAATCCAGAAACACATGCAAAAGATAATGATTAGTTTTCCTAGTATTGATGATCTTCCAGAGTTTTATGTCCAAATGATCAAGATAACAATTGATTATAAAGAACTTAAAAAGTCGTTAGGGGCTATTAAATGGGCGATTGATAAGACAAGATATTTTACAAATAAATATGTTAAAGAGATAAGTCGAACTCAAGATATAACAAAAGTAAATGCTTATAGAAGAGAATGTTATGGGAGAGTCTCATCGGTTATGAGGCAAATAAAAAAACAACTTATATTCTTAGAGGATGCGAGGAAGACAATGAAGGGGTTCCCAACAATTAAAACCTCTGTTCCAACAGTTGCACTTGCAGGTTTTCCAAATGTTGGTAAGACCACTCTTTTGTATAAACTTACAGGTTCAAAACCAGAAATTAATGAATATGCATTTACAACAAAAGGTATTAATGTCTCTTACATAAAGACACCAAAGAAAAGAATTCAAATTCTTGATACTCCAGGAACGCTTAACAGAATTGATAAGATGAATTATATTGAAAGACAAGCCTATTTAGCGATGAAGCTTTGTACGGATATGATAGTTTATGTCTTTGATCTTACACTTACTTATCCTTTAGATGAACAGAAAAAGCTTTACAAGAGGCTTTATGATTTGAAACTTCCAATGGTGGTATATTGTTCAAAGGGAGACCTTGTACCTAAAAAAGAGATTGAGGAATTTTGTGCAAATTATAATGAATGGTTTAGCACACCTAATCCACTAAAGAAGAAACTTCTTAAGTTGGAATAGAAAATGATAAAAGCAATAGTGTTTGATCTTGGCGGTGTTTTTGTGAATGATTGTGATCCGATGATAGTTGAGGATATATTATCTTCTTTTGGTGTTGGTCCAATTGAGATAAAAGATGCACTTGATTCTTTTTGGTCTAAAACAATGGCAGGAGACGATATTGAAAGATATTGGCAAGATTTTTCTGTGGAAACTGGGCTTACTCTTCCTGATGATTATAAGGAACTTGTTGGGAGAGAATATGATAATAATGTGGTCGTAGATAAGGATATGATTGGTTTGGTTAGTAAATTGAAGAAGAATGGATATCTTGTACCTGCATTGACAAATACAAATAAAGTGCATGTAAAAACAAATGAGAAGTTAGGACTTTATGATAGTTTTGATTTAGTGATTAAATCAAATGACGTTGGTCTGGTAAAGCCAGATAAGAGGATATTTTTGTTATTGCTTGAGAAAATTGGACTTAAGGCTGAAGATTGTGTTTTTATTGATGATAGAAAGCATAATGTTGAAGCTGCAATAAATTTGGGATTCCATGGAATCCATTTTAGTGATTTTGAGGATTTAGTTGTTAATTTTAATCTTATTGGAGTAAATATATAGAAAATAATAAAAATAATCATTAATTAATGAAATTTGGGGGTATAAAAATATGGTAAAAGTTATATTATTTGATTTATGGGGAACGATTATTGAGAATGGAGTTTTTCCTAGTCCAGTTAGGCAGATAAAACGAATTCTTAGGATTAATCTGGATTTTTCTGATTATATTGTTAAATTTGAAGAAGTGTTTATGTTAAGAGAGTTTGATAATCTTACTGAAGCTTTTAAGGAGATATGTAATGAGTTTGAATTAACTCCTCCAGATTTTGTTGTTGACAAATGTGTTGGTCTATGGAATAAAAATGCAATTCTAGCAAAGCCTTTTGAGGAATCACTGGAAGTTTTGTCTACGTTAAAAGAGAAGTATAAATTGGTTCTATTATCTAATACTGATCAATTCTCAGCAGACCAGGTTATTAAGAAATTTGATCTTGAGAAATATTTCGATAAGATTGTACTTTCGTATAAGCACGGAAAACTTAAGACAAATCCTGAAACTTTTAAAGATATCGCTAATGATATGGGAGTAGATGTAACTGACATGGTCATGATTGGTGACAGTCTTGAATCTGACATGAAACCTGCAGAGGAAGCAGGCGCTAAAGCTGTTCTTGTTGATAGAAGGGACAGAAGAGAGCATGACCCAAAGGTATTAACTTTATCTGGTATTGAAGAGGTAATATAGAATGGATTGTATCTTTTGTAAGATTGTTCAAGGGGATATCCCTGCAACAAAGGTATATGAGGATGATGATTTTTTTGGTTTTTTAGATATTGCTCCAATCAATAAAGGACATGTGTTGATAATTCCAAAAGAACATTATGAGACGTATCTTGAGATGCCTGAGGAATTGTCTTCTAAGTTTGGTGAAGTTTTGCATAAAGTAACAAAAGCGGTTTATGATGCAGTTGAGCCAGAAGGATATAATATTTTTACAAACAATTACAAGATTGCAGGTCAGGAAGTTCCACATTTACACTTTCACATCGTTCCAAGATTTAAAGACGATGGATTTTCTTTTGTATGGCCTCATCAGAAGTATGATGATACTGACGAAATGGAAGATTTTAAAGAAAAAATTAGTAAGTTGATTGCTGAGTAGTTTTTAGGTTGTTTTAGAAAAAAGAGATTGATATGTATGAGTGTTCGTGAATGGTTGGGAATAAAGTCTGTAGAGTCAGACATGTCTAAAGAAGAGTCTGATTTGGTTGATTAGTATCCAGAAAAGTTTTCAATAATTATGTTTTCTTTATTGTCAATGATTTCTTCTAAAGCCTCTTTTACACCTTTAACCATTGGAGGAGGTCCGACAATCATATATTTACATGAATGGATATCGTCGATGTGTTCTTTGATTAAATCACCATCAACGTACTTTTTACCTTTTTCTTTTGCGGTTTCTTCGTCTGTTAGAAGAACGAGTTTGAAGTTTGGTAAGCTTTTTGTCATCTCTTCGAGTTCTTCGATGTATGCAGAAGCAGCTCTATTTCTGTTGCTGTAAATTAGTGTTACTGGAATAGAATTTTTGTTGTCACGCATATCTCGAAGCATGCTCATGAA
>CAZYEG010000166.1:0-3485 GCA_964646365.1 uncultured Methanosarcinales archaeon | reverse complement strand
ATACATAAAAAAACATATCTGCAAGGGATATGGATAAAATAATATATATTAATATTTCAAGTCACCTAATACAGAAAAAAACAAAGTGGTTGAGTGTCAACCTAAACGTATTAAATTCGACAACAACAATTTAATACGTTTAGGTGGACACTCAACCTCTTTGTTTTTTTCTGTATTAACTGCTGAAAATTTTAATTTGTTTTTCTTATTTAGGATGTTTAGTATAATTCCGTTTTCAATTGAAGATTTTATATCTCTTCGAACTCCAAAGACAGATGATGAAATTTCAGAACAGTCTTTTAGCAAATAACTTGATCCTAATTTCCCAGGAAATACGGTTATTCTTTTGTTTTTTTTCCATTTATATTCTGCTAGCTTTAGACCAATTTCTTTATGAGATGTGTATCCTGTACAAATAAAAATTAGATTACAAGTAGAAATGTCATTTAGATCTTTTGTAAGTGATATATTTTCTAAATTATATTTAAATGGTATAACTTCGTCGGAAAAATTTAACTTAATTTTTTTATTTTTTATGCTCTGTTTTACTATTTGATGTGTATTCCCTTCTCTTTGATATAATATTATTTTAAATTTTGAACTTAGATATAATGAATTACAAAGACCAACTCCACCAGCTCCGATGATTCCGATTTCCTTAACTTTTTTTTTATTTATCAATTAATATATAGCCTCAAATTTGAATTTTTGATTAATTTTTTAACGATTAAGTATTATATAAAATTTCCTTTTTACTATTTACGGGGGAATAAGTGATAAAGTTTTACTCTGTTGATGGGTATATTTAATAAAGTGAAGAAATATTTTAAATTTAAAATGGCAAGGATTAGACCTAGAAAAAAATTTATAGATAAAAATGCTCATATTAATTTTGATCGCGAATCCCAAAAAGGGAATGCAAGAAAAGATGTAACTAAGGTTGTGTGTTGCTCTTGTGGTGCGAAATGCGAAGTTCCTTTTAAGCCTAGGAAGCCTGATGTTTATTGTGATAAATGTTTTAAAAAGAAGAAGTAAGTGTTTTTAAATAGGATTTACTACTTTTTAGTAATATTTTTAAATCTAATTTCATTATTCTTCTATAAAATGAAGATTATGTCGTATAACATATTTCTTGGAGGTCTTGCGAATAGTCCAGGTCGGTTGGATTTTATTGAAGCAGAAGTAGAGGATCGTACAGAATTGATTCTTGAAGCGGTAGCAAAAGAATGTCCAGATTTTTTAGCGATTCAAGAGGCGAATTATTTTGAGAGAAATTCTTTGGGAAGATTGCACGAGTTTAGAGATAGATTAGGTTATTCGGGTGGTCTGATTGGACTTGGCAGTACAAGTTATGATGGAACAGCGCATCATGTAGCGAGTTTTACTGGTGAGCAGATAGTTGGTTCTGATGTTGTTCCAATGAAGCATAATGCTGCATTAGTCACTTTGATTGAATCTCAGTGGGGACAGATAGCTTTATGCAATTGTCATCTTTCTCCAAGAAGTGAAGAAGAAAGAGTATCAGAGGTTCAAAGGATAATTTCTGATTTGTCAGGTTATGAGCATGCGATTTTTATGGGAGATCTTAATTCACTTTCAGCACATAATGAATACGATATGTCTGTTTTTAATGAAAAACAGGCAAGAAAATTTACAGATGCGAGAGGAGTGCGAACTCAAGTCGCAGATTATATAGAAGGTTCTGGGTTTGTTGATGTGGGAAGAGATATGGGGATGGCTGGATCTATGACTGTTCCAACAGAGATGTGTGTTGATCTTTCTCATGGTTCCCCACTTCGTCTGGATTATATGTTTGCGACTCCAGATATTGGTGCGCATGTTAAGGATTATGCAGTTATAAAGAATGATTTGACAAATCAAGCATCAGACCATTATCCAATTGTTATGGAATTGATTTAAGTTTTCTTAAAACAAAACGAATTTAAATGAGATGTTCTTATGTTTTTTTATGCCTGAATTTAATCCTGATGGGAGTTTGAAATTGCCTGGTTATTTGAAAGATAAGATGCAAAAAGAGAATACCAGGATCACAAATTATCGTTGTGCGAAAGTTAAAAAAGAGTTGGTGAGCATGAAGGCTCCAAAATCGTGTTTGTTACATGTAAAATTGTCTTCTGCAATTAATGATAATAGATTTGTTGAGACCATTTACAAGGGATTTTATTCTAGAGTTGAGACTCCATCTAAATTGATTAAAATTAGTGAAAAGGAGTTTGATGTTGAACTTGGTACGAGTTTTAGGAGATGTTCGGATTGTAGAAGTTTAATAGGTAGCTTAAGAGACTTTCTTGACGGTAATTTGATTGAAGAAAAGGGTAGCTGTTATTATGAGCCTAGGCAGTTTGCCTTTGAAGATTATTTTGATTAAAATCCGTCTATACAGTATATATTATAGTTTTTTATATGTTGAAATGCAGTAATTTATGGGGAGTAGGGTGGAGAACATAAAAAAGTTGTATTTGGACAATTTAATGAATCAGATGCATATAGAGGAGTTGAGGTATAATTTGGACAGGGTTGTATATTTCTTGATTGATTCTAAAAAAACGTTTAAAGCCGAAGAATTGAAGGAATTTGGAGATACGAATGGGATTCTAAAGTTAAGGCAAGACAAAATAAAGAATATTCAAGAGTTAATCAAGGCCGAGCATGATAATGTTGGAAGTTGTCAGAAAAGAAGGTTTGATTCCTTGATAAAAAAAGCTAAAATTGAAAACGATTTGAATCGTTTATTGTTGTTGAGGGCTGAAGAGAATTCCACGGCGGATGATGAGATTCGTAAAAGCATCCAAAGGCATATTGACTTTAATGAGAAGGAGATTGAAAGGTTAAAACAAATCAAGGAATTCTGTGTTAACTTATAATTAATAGTGATTAGATTAATATATATTTTTTGATTGTGTTTTTTTATGAGAAAGATAATATTATTTTATGGAGAGGAATGTCCGGATTGCACTCGGGTTATGCCGTGGCTTGATCAGCTGGGTGTGGAGATAGAGAAGTACGAGGTATGGCATAATGATGAGAATCGGAAGCTTCGAGAAGAGTATAAAGAATTGATTGAGACTGGTTGTTCTTCTTATGATAGGGTGCCTTCTTTTATTGATGTGGAAAAGAAAAGAAGTATATGTGAACCACGTACTATAGAAGAATTAAAGGAATGGTTAAATTCCTAATTTCTTAATGATATCTTCTGAATCGAATTTTTTTATATCATCATATTCTTGACCGATTCCTAAGTATAGAATAGGTTTTTTTGTAACGTAACTGACAGATATAGATGCGCCGCCTTTTTCGTCAATATCAGCTTTTGAAAGTATTATGCCGTGAATGCCAATTGCGTCGTTGAAAACTTTTGCTTGTTCTATGCAATCATTTCCAGTGATTGATTCTCCGATGAAAATATTTAGATCTGGGTTTGCGACCCTATTGATTTTTTTGATCTCATCCATAAGGTTTTTGTT
>CAZYEG010000165.1:0-3507 GCA_964646365.1 uncultured Methanosarcinales archaeon | reverse complement strand
CATAAACCAATTTAGAATCTTCAAGATTGTAAGCAATCAATTCCTTTTTATTTTCATTAAATAACTTGATTATCTCGTCTCCCCTATCGTCACCAGTAATTAACTTCTCTTTACCCAAAACCTCTTTTGCAGCAGTGTTCAGTTTGTAATCTGGTAGACTAATCAGTGAAACCTTCATCAAATCAATACCGTCTAAAACAACTCTTCCAGGAAATCTTGCTTTTGATGTCTGGAAAAAATTAGTTGAAATATCAAGCTTACATTCCCAGTCATTTCTGCCAAGAACAAATGGAATTTTATAATACTCCATTTTATCCTTAATTATTTTGAAATCAAAATCAATAAGATTCCAACCAATGATTACATCAGGGTCTAAACTAAGAATTTTATCCTTAAATGCCTCAAGAAGCAGCCTTTCGTCAGCAAAACTTTCAGCCCCATCATGTGTTTCATCACTTCTTATGAGAACAGTGGAAATTTCATCAGAATATAGAGATATACAAAAGATTTCCTTCCCTTTCATATCCGTTTCAATATCAATAGAGAGCAATTTTAGCGAAGGCACATAATCAGAACTTTTTATCTTAGCATCTCTATAAACTCTATCAACAGATTTTCCTTTTTCATAATCTCCTTCTAATTCTAAACAGCCTTTAATTCCATTATCAATCAAGAATCGATAAGCATACCTTACATCTGCTTCATAACATACTATTCCAGAATCAAGCAATTCTCTTTTAGCACTAGACATCTCTTTTGGAACATTAAATACAACTCTACAGACCGGCTCATCTGCAAAATTTTTAAATTCACTATCTTCAAAATCAGCCTTTATAATTTTCTGCGATTTTTCAATATCTTCTTTTTTAACATAGAAATACGGTCTAAATTTATGAATCGATAGAAAGCTTTCTCCAGTCTCAGCCCTACCATAAAGGTGCACTTCTGCATGATTCTCAAACACTTCATAAGTTGGGTATACAACAAATCCTTTCATGTTATTGGTATAATGCAGCGCTATTTTAATGTTTTTGTAAAAAGATTTTTAAATACATAAATACAGAAATTTATTTATGGAAAACATTACTCAAGAGATGAGAGAATGGCTTAAGCACTATTTGCGTTCAAGAGATGTATTTGCAAAAAACATTAAAGAAATCATTGATAAAGGTGATGATATTATTGTGAAATACAAAGATAAAGAACGAATTTTCATTGTTTTCTCAGAAATTCCTGAAGATTTTCTTCTTGAAAACCACACAACCTTAGTTCTTTTAAACACAAAGAAAAATTTTGATTGGCTTCTTTCGAAATGGAACAAAATATCTAGCTATGAAGATTTAAACACATATTTTATAAACCCCCTTTCAGTAACAGAGAAACGGTGGATAGTATATCCGCATTCGCATAACAAGATTACTGAGAAAACAAGTCTAAAACCAGGGCTTAAAGCACTTTTCTCTATGGTGGATGTCTATACCGATGCAAGTCATTGATCTCGCGGGGGCTCAACTAAATACTACAGGGTCCTTACCCAAAATATTTTATGTCAACCCGGCAAAGATTGATGTGCAAAAACGGTAATAGACTTACTTTGTTATTACTTTTAGAAAAAGAGGTTTAATGCTTATTTTTGCAGGTGTCTCAGATGCGAGTTCTGCATCAGTATGAATCAATATTTTATCATAGGTATCTATTCTAATATTTTTTGCTTGTATATAATCAACATCATCGTAATTTACATGTTGCCCTATACCCATAGCAAGAGTATATTTGAAAGTATGTATCAGACTTTTTTTCTTAAAGATACAGACATCTAGTAGCCCATCATTTACTTCTGCTTTTGGATACACTCTGAATTTCCCGCCATAATATTTTATGTTTCCAACAAGGATGAAATGTCCAGTATACCTTTTTCCGTCGGCATTGACCGACATTTTTGTTGGAGAATAAGTTAACAATGTCTTTAAACCTATTAATGGATATGAAATTTTTCCAAGAATTTTTTTTATGATAGGAATATTTTCAGTATCTCTAATCATGTGTGAATCAAGTCCAATTCCTGCCCATGATAAGAAATATCTACCATTGACCTGACCGATATCAATTTTTACCGGTTTTTTTGAAACTATCAATTTGCACGCTTCTACAGGTTTGTCAGGTATATCCAACTCCATTGCAAGAACATTTGTAGTACCCATAGGAACAATCCCAAGAGCTGCCTTTGTTCCAGCAATTCCATTGATTACCTCATTTATAGTCCCGTCCCCACCGCCTGCAATTACAACACCATGGGTTTTAGAAGCCTTTTTAGCCATCTCTATAGCGTCTCCTTTTTTCTGGGTCTTATAGATGGTTAACTTTTCTTTTCTTCTTTCGAAAAATGCCTTTATCTTCGGAAGAGCTCCTTTGCTTTTACCGCTTCTTGCAGCAGGATTTACTACGAGTGCATATCTCATAATAGTAGAAATCGTTCATTTAATACATAAATGTTTTGGAAAAATTTCAATACTTACAGAACTCCCCTGTAAAGATGCCCAGTTGTATGCCCTCTTCTCATTTTATTGGTGTTGATTTTTTCGCCATCTAATATTTTCCTATAAATTTGAACAAATTTTTCAACATCTTGATCTAGATTTAAAACAAAGGATCCAATACCTCTAGTTTTCATTTTTGGTATTTCATTGAAAAAACCAAGATCTTTAGAATTATATATCTCAAATTCTCCATTCTTTTCTACAGAAAGAAATTTTTCATTCTTTTCATCAGACAGTGCTCCAGTTATAATTTTTGTTTTCGTGGTCATAACCTTTAGTTTACCATGCGCCAGTACACCAAAATTTTTATTTGTAAAACCAGCCAGATCCCTTAAAGAAAGCTCCGGAGAAACTATAGCAAATTTATTGAAAAAATTAAGATCTATATCATTAAAACAGTTCAAATTGATATTCAAATGTTCAACACATCCCCATTTTTCACTTAAACATCCAATATTTGAAATAAGCACACCGTCAGGATGAACTTTTTCTACTACTTTTTTTGCTTTTACTATATCTTCATCATTCATTGTTGCAGGCAGCTCTAAAAAGCATTTACCTTTCTCAATTTTTCTCTTTGCACTAAAAACATCTTTTGCAAAAACATCGTAATAAATAATATCTGCACCAGACTGATTAGCAAGTTTACAGTCCGCAACAGAGTTTACTTTTACAAGAAGCTGATTTTCTTTTCCTTTTCTAAAAGTTTCTTTTGGTAAAGAAAAATCAACTCTTTTTCTAGAATAAGTAATTGGAGTTCTTTTGTAAGAAACATTAATTTTCTTGATAGTTGGCGCAGATGTTTTAAAGATTTTATCTCCATTTTCTGCACCTATAGAATTGACCTTTACAATTGATCCTTTATTTGCAGATTTGACACTCCTACCAAAAAGATATATAGATTCAATTTTGCCACCAATGGTCTTATCTTTTTTCCAGACAGAAACACCATCACCAATAGCCAAATCCT
>CAZYEG010000164.1:0-3530 GCA_964646365.1 uncultured Methanosarcinales archaeon | reverse complement strand
CAATTTCTTTTGATTTTTTTACTGGATTGTATTTTCAAAACCATTAAATAGTTGGCTATTCTCTTTTCTACCATGTCTGATAAAATTGATATTCTTGTTCCAGATTCAACTGTAATTGTTGAGAGTCTTGTGAGTACAAAGTTAATTTCAGGAGAAATTTCTCCAAATAAAATAATTATTCATGAAGCACTCATATCTGTTTTTGAGCATCTTGCTTATACAAACCAAACCCTTGGTTTTTTAGGGCTTGAAGAACTACAGCGGATCAAAGAGTTGTCTGGAGATTATGAACTTAAATTTGCAGGTATGAAACCCCATATCCGAGACAAGGATAGGATGAATCTTGTTAATGCAGACGGTTTGGCCCGAGAGTTAGCTTACGATGAAAGTGGAATTTTGATGACATCGGATAAGATCAGGGCAAAAATTGCGAAAGCAAAAGGCGTAGAATTACTGTTCTTTGATATTACTAAAAATTCTAAAGATCTCAAAATTGATAAATATTTTGATGAGTTTACTATGAGTGCACATTTAAGAGAAAATATTATACCATACGTTAAAAAAGGAAGGCCAGGAGGATGGACTTCTGAATCTATTGGGAAAGATATTCTTCAAAGAGATGATATTATATCCATTGCAAGGGAGCTCACAGAAGAAGCATCGAGAAGAAAAGACGGATTTATTGAAATTCAAAGAGAAGGTAGTACAATTATTCAGTTAGGCAAATATCGAATTGTCGTAACAAGGCCACCTTTCTCAGATGGTTGGGAAATTACTGCGGTAAGACCAGTCAAAAAATTATCTCTTAGTGATTATAAATTAAGTGAAAAATTAATGGATCGTATTGAAAAGCACGCTGAAGGTATTCTGGTTGCGGGCGCTCCGGGAATGGGTAAAAGTACATTTGCGCAAGGTCTTGCAGAGTTCTATGCAGCTTCAAGCAAGACAGTAAAGACTGTTGAGGCACCACGAGATCTTCTTTTGTCAGAGAATATTACCCAATATGCAATTAGTCACGGTTCATCTGAAGAAGTACACGATGTTCTTCTTCTTACTCGTCCAGATTACACAGTATTTGATGAGATGAGAAATACAGACGATTTTAATCTTTTTGCAGATATGAGACTATCAGGTGTTGGGATGATTGGGATTGTGCATGCAACAACAGCAGTTGATTCCATTCAGCGTTTCATGAATAGGGTTGAACTCGGAGTCATTCCACAGATTATTGATACTGTAGTTTTTATCAAAAATGGAGAGCCTCAAAAAGTTCTAAATCTGGCTATGACTGTAAAAGTTCCTTCTGGAATGATGGAAGCGGATCTTGCTAGACCAGTTGTCGAGGTAAAAGATTTTGAGACAGGGAATCTAGATTATGAAATATACACTTATGGTGAGCAGACAGTTGTTATGCCAGTTGATGAAGAAATGATGTCAGGAGGATCTGGTGCAAATTTGTCACCTGCAAGAAATCTTGCAAAGAAAGCCATAGAAGATGAGATTCAAAAAATTAACAGTAGTGCACAAGTAGAAATGCTGTCAGAACACAGATGTCGAGTATTTATGCCTGAAAAAGATATTTCCAAAGTAATTGGTCGTCAAGGGAAGAATATTGAAAAGTTAGAGAAGCAGATAGGGATTTCAATTGATGTAGAACCCCTTGATGAAAAGAGAGCTGCGCAATCTCAAGCAAAGTCTCAATCTTCTCCACAAGGAAAATTCCTTGATTACGATGTTCAGATTACTAAGAAAGCAATTGAATTTCATGTTGGTGCAAAAAATAAGAATAAAGAGATTGACGTTGTATTAGATGATGAATATTTATTGAGTGCTAAAGTTGGAAGTTCTGGCATCGTCAAGATACACAAGAAAAATAAGTTTGGTAAAATTATTGAGAAAGCATATAACAAAAGAGAGAAGATTGCAATAATTCTAAGTTGATTTTAACCATTTATTTTTTCATTAGAACAATTCATTCTATGTTATAAGAATCATTTAGAAAATGGATGTTTTTGAGGCAGACGAGCTGCCCCAAAATCCAATACTTCTTGCCTTGATGAAAAGTGAAAAAAAGCGCCCCGAAAGCCAAATTTTGGTTAAGGTGTGTGTGGCAGAAAAGAAAAGATGGCCCTGGGGTGCGTGATCATAAAGGGGTCTTCAGGTTGTTTCTGCCTTGTATATTATACAATGTAGGTACTAATATATAAATGTTTCTATTAATATACAAAAATGTATATTAATTTACAAATATAACCCATAAATCCTTTAAAAAGGTCATTTCTGTAGGTTTCAACGAGAATTACGCTTATACAAATAAAAAGGTTTAAATATATATACGACGAAGATACAATATACTTTTCCTCAAGAATAACGAGTGTGGTGGGCTTTGACAAGGATTATAAAATTATCAATGAAGGGATTTAAGTCGTTTGCTGACAGGACTGATCTACTTTTTGGTGAAAAATTCAATTCTATTCTTGGTCCTAACGGTTCAGGTAAGTCTAATGTGCTTGACTCTTTGTGTTTTGTTCTTGGAAAAGGGTCCGCTAAAGGTCTTAGAGCGGAGAAATCTGCAAATCTAATCTATAATGGTGGTAAAACTAAAAACCCTGCAAAAGAGGGAGAAGTAAGTATCTATTTTGATAACAAAACAAAAGAATTCCCATTATCAAAGCGTTTTGGAATGAAAGGTGTTGTTGATCACGCTCCTCAAGATGAAAACGATTATGCTGAAGAAATTAAAATTTCTAGAATTATTACTAGCAGTGGGCAATCAAAATACAAAATTAATGATAAGACTGTAACAAGACAACAGATTCTTGACCTTCTTTCCATTGCAAGAATCGATCCAGACGGATATAATATTGTGCTTCAAGGTGATATTGTAAGAATTGTAGAGATGTCACCAGTTGAACGAAGAGGTATCATCGAAGAAATTTCAGGAATTTCTATTTATGAAGATAAAAAGCAAAAAGCGCTTAGCACTCTTGAAAAGGTCGAGAGCAAAGTAAATGACGCTGAACTGATTCTAAGTGAAAGAGAAAATTATCTTACCGAGCTTAAGTCGGATAGAGATACAGCCATGAAGTATAAGAAGCTCAAAGATAAAATTGATTCTAATAAGGCAACATATCTTGATATTCAGATAAAGAAAAAGAAAAATCAGATAGAAGCATTCGATAAGCACATGACAGAGAATGAAGATAAGATTAAGAAACTCAACGAGACTCTAAATGTACTTAAGTCAGATCTGGCAGAAAGACAAAAGGTCGTTGATGAGATTCAAAAAGAAGTTGAAGAGAAAGGCGAAAAAACACAAATTGATATACACAAACAGGTCGAAAATCTAAAAGTTTCAATTGCATCAAATGATAATCGTATTGTAACATGTAAGACTGAAATTGAAAGAATTTCTACACGGAAAGGTCAACTTGAAGAGACATTAAAAGAAATTGAAAATAAAATAAAAGCCCTGACAGCTGAAAAAACAGGGTTCATTAAAGAAATAGAAAATAACAAAAAAGAGATAG
>CAZYEG010000163.1:0-3539 GCA_964646365.1 uncultured Methanosarcinales archaeon | reverse complement strand
TAACGAAGGTGGATACCTAGGAATGAAAAAACCTTGGCCAGGAATGATGAGAACTGTTTACGGTGACCATCAGAGATTCATTGACACATATTGGTCAAGATTCCCTGGTATGTATTTTGCTGGAGATGGTGCAAGAATTGATGAAGACGGAGATATCTGGCTAATGGGAAGAATTGATGACGTAATCAATGTCTCAGGACACAGAATCGGAACCGCCGAAGTTGAATCCGCACTTGTTTCACACAAATCTGTTGCTGAAGCTGCAGTTGTACCTTTCCCACACGACATTAAAGGACAGGCTTTATACTGTTTCGTAACACTAAACAAAGGTGTTGAAAAAACAGATGAACTTATGCTTGAACTTAGAAACCATGTCGGAAAAGAAATCGGTCCAATTGCAAAACCAGACAAGATTCAATTTGCAGATTCACTTCCAAAAACAAGATCTGGAAAAATCATGCGAAGAATCTTAAAGGCACTTGCAGAAGGAAAAGACGATGTTGGTAACACAACAACACTTGCAGATCCAAGCGTTGTTGACACCTTAATCGCAGATAGAAAGTAAATACTTTCTTTTTTTTATTTTTTTTAATTAATTTTATAAATCACACATTCTTTTTTAGCCAATATGGACTTCATCTATAACGACATTTTTCTAAAACACGAAACAGGAATCCATCCTGAAAGCGCTAGAAGATTTAACTATCTAAAAAACATAGAACAAACTGAAGTTATTAACGGCGAGAAATACTTAGAACTTGTTCATCCTAAAACTTATATTGATTTTGTAAAAAAATCAGCAGCAGAAAGTAAAGAGCTTGATCCTGACACAAAAACATGCAAAGACACATATGAAGTTGCATGCCACGCAGTTGGTGCAACTATTCAAGCTGCAAAAAGTGGAGACTTTGCACTTGTACGTCCTCCAGGACATCATGCAACCGCAGATAGATCAATGGGATTTTGCATGTTTAATAATGCAGCAATTGCAACACAATATCTAGTAAATCAAGGAAAAAAAGTTTTCATTCTTGATTTTGATTGCCATTATGGAAATGGTACATCAGAAATATTCTATCACAATCCAAACGTTGTCTACATGTCTATGCATCAGTACCCTTACTACCCTGGGAACGGATTTATCAACGAAATTGGGGCGGGAGAAGCAAAAGGACACATAATAAACATTCCAATTCTACCTAAAACAGGTGACGACGTATATCTAGAAATTATAAACTTCTTTATACCACTAATAAAAGAACAGTTCAAACCAGATGTTGTATGTATTAGTGCAGGATTTGATGGACACCACAAAGATCCAATATGCGATCTTGGATATAGCCTTAACGCATTCTATCAGACAGGACAAATTCTTCAAAAAACCTTTAAAAATATATTTGCAACACTTGAAGGAGGATATGACCCACTTTGGCTTGCAAAATGTGCAATGGTTTTCAAAAATGGAATCAACAATGTAGAACCTAAATTTACAGATGACCCTGCAACAACAACTACTGATTATAATAGGAAGAAATTCTCAGAAAACTTTGAACAACTCAAATCTAATATTAAACCTTATTGGAACTTTTAATTTTCTATAAAAAAATAACAATATAAAATAATAATAGGAAAACTTTATAAATAGATACGCATCATGATGCATAATGACTAGACCTAAAAAAACACGGGTTTTACACAATCTCCCACCATCAACATATTATAAACCCGACGGTATAAAAAAAAATAGGTTAGAAGAAATTAATGTTTCTTTAGTTGAAGTTGAAGCTCTCAGGCTTGTCAATACTGATGACCTTTCACAAAGAGAAGCTGCTGAAATCATGGATATTCATCAATCAACTTTTCAAAGAATATTGAAAAGCACAAGAAAAAAAATAACAGATGCACTAATTAACGGAAAAGCAATAAAAATTAGTGGCGGAAAATACAAAATAGAAAAATAAAAGGTAAAGTAAAATGTCGACAATAAATTTAGAAAAAATATTTGAACCAAAGAGTATTGCAGTAATAGGCGCTAGTGACAGAGAAGGAAGTGTAGGATATATCATATTCAATAATTTAATTGGATCTGGTTATAATGGTGTAGTATTCCCAATCAACCCAAAAAGAGAATCAGTTCAAGGTGTACAAGCTTTCAAATCCATTAATGACGTTAAAGTAAAAGTAGATATGGCAATAATATGTACCCCAGCAACAACAGTCAAAGCACTCGTTGAAGATTGCGGTAAAAAAGGAATAAAAGGAATGATAATTATCTCTGCTGGCTTTGCTGAAATGGGCGAAGAAGGTAAAAAAGAACTTGCAGAAATAGAAAGAATAAGAAAAAAATATGGGATGCGGATTATTGGACCAAACTGCCTTGGTGTAGTTCATCCAAAAAATAGAATGAACGCATCATTCGCAAAAAATAACGTTAGTCTAGGAAAAGTAGCTTTCATATCACAGTCTGGAGCTCTTGGAACAGCAGTTCTTGATTGGGCACTTTCAAACAATATTGGGTTTTCTAATTTCGTATCACTTGGAAGTATGGTCGACGTAAACTTTGGCGACCTAATAGACTATTTTGGAGCTGATAGCAACACAGAAAGTATTGTAATGTATGTTGAATCAATAACCGAAGCAAGAAGATTCCTCAGTGCTGCAAAAGGTTTTGCAATGAATAAACCTATTATTGTAGTCAAAGCTGGAAGATTCGCAGAAGGTGCAGCTGCAGCTGCTTCACACACTGGAGCACTTGCAGGAGAAGATGACATATATGATGCTGCATTCAAAAGAGTTGGAATCATAAGGGTAGATGAGGTTCAAGATCTTTTCCATCTCTCAGAGCAACTTGCATGGCAACCAAAACCAGAAGGAAATAGATTAGCAATAATCACAAATGCTGGCGGACCTGGAGTTATGGCTGTTGATAGCATAATTGGTCACGAAGGAAAACTTGCAGAACTATCTGACAAAACAATGAAAAAATTAAATGAGACAATGCCTCCTTGCTGGTCAAGAAGTAACCCTGTAGACATTCTTGGAGATGCAAACGCACAAAGATATGCCGAAGCACTTGACATCTGTCTTAATGATCCAAAAATTGATGGAGCACTTGTCATTCTAACCCCTCAAGCAATGACAGAATCAACAAAAACTGCAAAACTACTTGCAGAAAAAGCACAGAATAAAGGAAAACCTATTCTTGCAGTATGGATGGGAACAAACTTAGTAAGAGAAGGAAAAAGAGTGCTAAGAGATGCAAAAATACCATGTTATTCAACACCAGAAGCTGGTGTCAGAGCATTTATGAACATGTACAAATACACAAAGCACATCGAACTTCTATACGAAACCCCTGAAGATATTGAAGAAGAAGAAAACATTCCAGTAGCAAAAATCAAAAAAGATCTAAAAAAGATTTACAAAACAGGAAGAATCGTTCTCTCAGAAACTGAAGCAAAATCAATCTTCGAAGAATATGGGATTAACACAACAGCCCCAAAACTTGCAAAAACCTCTGATGATGCAGTAAAACTTGC
>CAZYEG010000162.1:0-3560 GCA_964646365.1 uncultured Methanosarcinales archaeon | reverse complement strand
TTAAATGCGTTAATACCCCCAAATAACGCAAGAATAGGGTTTTTCTATTATTTTTAGAATATTTTCTATTCAATTCAGACCTTATAACTCTCACTTTTAATACGCAAAAGCACTAAAAAAGTGAGAATAAGCCAAGATAGCAAAAATATACAAAAAAAAAGGGTTATCAAAACGCACAAAACACCCCCAAATGGCACCATTTTAACCCTCACTTTTGATACACAAAATGACTGAAAAGGCGTTATAACGGGTAAATAACCGTTATTTTTTCGAAAAGGTTATAAACAAGTTTGGTCAGAGTAATAAAAATAACATTTATGAATCAAGGGGGATATGGATGATATTTAGAAAAAAAAGAGAAATAGCAAAGGTCTCAAAGACCGAATTCTTAAGTCTTGCAGATAGAATTAAGTCACACTTTTTGAGACTAAAAGACATGCAAATACATACTTTAAATAGAATAAATATTGTTAACGATTCTCATCAGAACCTCGATAACCACGTTAATAACAACTTTAACGTTATTTTCAAATGGCTTGATTATTTTAATAAGATGCATCAAAAACATATTACAGATATTTCTAAAATGGAAGGCACGATAACTGATCTAAATAGAACATTAGATAATACAGAAAAGATCGACGAGAAATATATCAAAAAGATCGTCGAGAACTATATCGATCTTCCTCGACGAGATAGGAAAAATATGGAGAAGGAGCTATTATCCCAATTACAGGAACTTAGAGATGATAATAACGGCGTTATAAACGTTAATAACGTTAATAACGATTATAACGCAACGCGTTATAACGGATATAACGGAAAAAACCCTCTTTTATCTCTTACTAAATCAGAGGCAAAGATACTTGGAAAACTCTTTGAAGCAACAACCCCTATGTCATACAATGACCTAGCATACTCGACGGGACACAGCCCTAATACCATAAAGGTATATGTTAACTCCCTAAAGAAAAAAGGGGTTAAATTCGAGAGCATTGACGCTCCAAATGGATGCAAATTATATGCTATTCCTAACAAGGAAAAGGTTAAAAAGTTATACAATTTTTCTTAGATTTTATAACGGCGTTATTGCCGTTAATAGATGTTTTAGGCGTTAATAACGGTATCCGCAGGACTTACGATAACGCGTTATAACGGCCGTTATAACGATTTTAACGAAAAAGATATTGATCTGCGAATTTATATTCTTAATTCTGAGGGCAAGATCAAAAGTGTGATGTGGTATGGCACACCAGAAATAAACAAAATGATTTCCAACTAAACTCCATTTGTCGTCGAGAAGTGTAAAAATAGGCAAAATAAGGCGATTTTTGAAACGTTTCCTGCAGACATGGCAAATATCCACTATCTGCTCAAAATAGGCTAAAAAGTGAGATTTGACACACTGTAGGCGGTGATTTTGGGGCGTTTTTGGTGTAAAATTACTGTTTTTGGCAAAAAATGTTTGATTTTTCATGATGCTAAAAAAAATGAATAAAAAAATTTTACAAAAAAAAGTGTAGAAAATAGATTACATTCTTAATTTGAACAAAAAAAACAGCAAAAAGTGAGATTAATAACAAAAAAACAGGCCAAATGCAAATTGCCAAGTTAAAACGCGTTTAAAACGGTTATAACGGCCGTTATGCATGAAATATGCATAAAAATGTACTATTCCGCCCAATATACCCACCTTTTCAACAAAAAAAGAATGGTCGAATTATTGCAAGAAAGTTACTGCTTAGCTTTAGACGCGCTATGCAGCATTATATTGATTTATTGGAATTCTGAACACTTTACGTATGAAAAGTGAGAGTTTAAGACCAAAAAAAAGAATTACAATATAGGACTAAGAAGACGCAAAACGGCATTTATATCGCTTTTAACGGCAGAATTAACAGATATCACGTTATGTCCTGATTCTAACGCATCAATCTTACACACCTTAAAAGCCTCAGAATCAAGGTTCTCAGACGTTTTCAACGCGTTATAACCCCGTTTAAGAAGCCTTTTCTTAAGAATTTTGAGGTCTGAGCACTCTAGAACTATGCAGAGATCCACTCTCCTCGATGGCAAGTAATGTGAAAGGTGAGAATCGATTATCAAATGCTTCTTAGTGGACTTAATAAGCTCTAAAAGGTGCTTATTGAGGGTTTTAACCTCTATAAGGGCAGTATTCCGCTCTTCGTCCAGATCTCCACCTAATCTGTGCTTTTTGATGACCTTATTCACATCAACATACGTTCCACGTATTAAAAGTGAGAGTTTGCTGGCAAATGTGCTTTTCCCAGCACCTGGCGTTCCAGTTACAATGATGACTTTTGGCTTAGATAAGTAGTCAGAAATGATATCTTTACAATCTGTATCATCTATACTTTCCCAAGAAAATGAGGTTCCGTAGAATAAAGAGTTAGGCACCAGATTTTTATACCCCATACAGAAGTAATAATCGACGAGAGACCTAGAAGAGATTCTTTTAACAAAATCAAACTTACTCCTAAGGATCTCTGGATTCTTCTTTCTAAGAGTGGGACAACCCCCTTTTAGAGCCAGAATCCTGCCTTTGTTTAGTATTATAACCTTTATACTCCTTGTTTTACTCATATTAAATAGATTCATTCAGACTTATTTAAATCTTATACTTAGAATTAGCCAAAAGTGAGATTAGGGGAGTATTTTGCTAGATGCATCCTTCTTGTAGATCTTTTTGAAGAAATGAATAAATACCTCTGGTGGGATATTTATGCCTGCTCCGACAAACGTCTCTGCAAGTTTTGTAGCTGTAACTGAATCTTCTCCTAAATAATCAAATGAAAATATGTCTTTTACCGACTGAGCACAAAAAAAACCGTCATTAAAGAAATAAACAACTGGACTGGAGCTCTTGATCTTTCTTTTTGAATACTGAACATCCCCAAAAGTGAGTGTGTCTTTGATCTTTTTGAAACCATGTTTTAATAGTTCAAACTCGATTAAGAAATCTGCTATTTGACTTGGCGTGTTGTCGTCGATAAATTCTTGAAGGTCTTTCTTTATAAAATCCGTAAACTCTAACTCTTTAACCTGCTCTAAACGAATCAACTTCCCCAAATACTTACTAACCTTCTGCCTAGCCCCTTTCTTGGTCCATTTATTTTTCACAAGATAGGCGTACTCTATATTCTTAATTTTTTTAATACGATAAAAGCTCATATTAAACCAATTAAAAATAGAATTATAAAAATTATTTGTTTCTTTTAGTAAATAATAACTCAATAAGAACGTATAATATTATTACCGACGATGCACCTAACAAAAACCATAACCATACTGGCAAACCTGTAACAGGGTCAGGTGTGTTTATTGCTTCAACAGCCATTGCTTCAGCAACTGGTGCCGCTCTTGTGAGAGCTTGTTCTGTCATGTCTGCACTTTTTGCCATGCTGAATAAAGTAGGTGTCTTTAATTTTTCAACGAGACCTATTACGAAAGTTGCACCTATAGCAAAAATACTAAGCGGCAAGATCTTCTTGAGTTTTTCTCTAAATCCTGCTGGTGCTTCTTTTGGAGCTATGATTATC
>CAZYEG010000161.1:0-3572 GCA_964646365.1 uncultured Methanosarcinales archaeon | reverse complement strand
GTGGCAGAATTGCCGTATATTATAATGATAGTACACTTGCAGATATGACTGCATCAAGCGTAACACCTGGTAATGGGTATAGTACTGACTATGATGGTACAATGATATTTGTTGATATGGACGACGAAAGCGTATATATTGGCGATGGATTTACATTCCTTGATAATATTGATGTAGATGATACTAAGGGAGAAAATATTATCACACATTTCTATGATCCGTCTGACCCAACAAGATATACATTCAAGAATTTGACTATTGAGGAAAATACAGCATTTTATGATGAAACTGGCGGGCTGATCTGGAATGTTACTGATCAGATTAACGGACAAACAGGAAGCGTGTTGCAATATGATTATATTACTTTTACTTCACCTTATGAAGTTGTAATTGATGCGCCGAGGTATGATTCTATAACACTGTTTAGTTCATCATTTTCTGAAACTGCTAACCAGAAAAATCTAACATTCTCATTCCTTAATCATACATTAAATCTGTCGGCAAGTTCAACGCTAGGAACTAATATGAATCTGACGCTTGTCAACCTAACAATTGAAAGCGGATCTACTATCCATGCTAACTATCTTGGATATGATGTAAACGATGGAAGGGGACAAGGGTGTGATAGCCACCATGCCTCTGGTGGAGCACACGGAGGGTATGGAGGTAGAGGATATCAGTACTGTTATTCAGCAAATACAAATACACATGGGTCTGCACTCGCACCACAATCTTATGGAGGTAGTGGGGGGTATGATGTGGGTGCTGGAACTCATACTGCTGGTGAAGGCGGCGGAAGAATAATACTTAGAATCAAAGAAGTCCTAAATATTAATGGTACTATCAAGGCTAATGCCGAAGGAAGAGCTAGTTACGAAGGTGCTGGTGGAGCTGGTGGTTCGATATATATTAGAACAGATGTTCTAAAAGGACGTGGATACTTTCAAGCAAACGGAGGGAACGGACACACCACTTACAGTGGTGCTGGTGGTGGTGGCAGAATTGCCGTATATTATAATGATAGTACACTTGCAGATATGACTGCATCTAGTGTAACACCTGGGAACGGATACAGCACAGACTATTATGGAACAATGATATTTGTTGATATGGATGATGAAAGCGTTTACATTGGTGACGGATTTACATTCCTTGATGATGTTGATCTAGATGAGACAAAAGGAGAATACGTCACAACACATTTCTACAACCCATCTAGTCCAACAACATATACGTTTACAAATCTAACAATAGAAAGTGGAACAATTATTTATGATCAAACTGGTGGATTAATACTTAATATTACAGACAGATATGCTGGAAGCGAAACCAATAAAATGACTCTTAGTGGAATAACTTTCTATATCTATGGCGATACAGTAATTGATGCACCAAAATATGATTCATTAGATATTACCGGCTCAGTAATTCAACAAGGTACAAATCTAAAAGAAATAAAATTTCCATCTGTCAGAAATCTTGGTCTGTATTCTAGTAGTACACTTAGAACAAATATGGTTATGAATCTTACAAATTTAACAGTTGAAAGTGGATCCTATTTGACGGCTGACTATGTTGGAAATATTGGGAGCGCTGGAACTGGGCAAGGAGGGGATAGAGACTGGGGTTCTGGTGGTGGGTACGGTGGATACGGTGGAAGAAGTTATAATTATGGAACTGGTGGAACCGCTTATGGGAATAAATACGCTCCTATAGATTTTGGTTCTGGTGGAGGAGATGACTGGAATGTTGGCGGACAACAGGGTGGTTCTGGTGGAGGTAGAATTATTCTTGGAATTAGTGGACTACTAAATCATTCAGGAACAATAAGATCACTTGGACAAAACAAATTAGGCAATGAAGCTGGTGCAGGATCTGGTGGTAGCGTATATATTATTGCAAATAATATTATTGGTACTGGTAGCATCTCTGCAAATGGTGGAGTGGCAAATAACTACCGAAATGGTGGCGGCGGTGGAGGAAGAATCGCTGTCTATTACAATTACAGTTCAAACTCTGGAATACTTTCATCAACTACAAATGGTGGAGATGGGTATAGTACTTATGATGGATACGATGGTACATTCGTATTTATTAGAATGATTCCCGCAAGTATTGATTTTGTAGACCCAACTCCTGCTGGTAATGCTGGTGTTGCATCGGAAATAACAGTTAAGGCTGAAATAAACGCAGAATATTTAGATGTAGCAACTTACAACATTGGAGTAAACAGCTCTGATGATTATCTTAATGAAAATACAATCATGGTTTTGGGACTTAATAATTTTACAAACTTTGAAGAAAATGGTACTTATACAAAAGATTCAAGCAATAGAGAATTCATTGGTGGGATTGGAATAAACTTCAATACAATTGAAACGTTTGTGACAAATACAGAATCATGGACGGAAAACAATATAGTAAATTATGTTTCTGACACAAAAGACGTCCTGCAATTATCTACTACAACAGGAGCTTACATCTCAAAAGATGTAACAAATTTTGATGAAGCATATGATCACATGTTAATTAGATACAAAAGTTATGCACTGGGGCCAAGTGCAATTAAATTATATTTTACAGATAATGTTGATTGTTCATCTTATTCAGAAACATGCTCAGAGAGCTTTGACATTTCTGCTGATGGAGCATGGCATACACTTGATGTGAAAATTACTGATACGCACTGGACTAATAACGATGGAACAATTGATGATTTACGATTTGACTTAAATGGGGCATCTTCAACAGAAGGAATATTTGAAATAGATTCAATTAGATTTTATGATGTTAATACGACAGACAGAGCAGAATTTGTTGATGGGAAATATGATAGTGGATTATCTTTTGATGGAATTGATGACTGGGTAGAATTTGAAGACAGTAGCTTATTAGATCATGAAACATTGGATTTTACAATATCGTTCTGGTTAAAAACATCATCTTCATCTGAAATGTATATTGCGCATAAATATGGAAGTGCAGATGAATATGGAATATCGCTAAATAATGGATACGTTGACTTCGTATTTACTGTTGATGATAGCACAATAACTCCTACACTTAACACAGGACAAGTTAACGACGGGTCATGGCACCATGTGGCAGTTTCTTTTGATAGAAATGGAAACGCTATAAGATACATAGATGGTGTTGCAAGTGGAAGTACAACAGACATTAGCGGAAACAGTGGAACACATAATAATGCAGGAAAACTATTTGTTGGGAAACACGCAAATGGAACACTATTCTTTGATGGAATAATTGATGATTTCAAAATCACAAATACAACATTAACCCCAACAACTGCATGGGAACTTGCTCACAGCAGTGTGTATAAAATAAATGCTACACATTGGAATTTATGGAAAAATCAGACGGGTCTAAGCGGCGGGAACAATTATACGTTTAGAGTTGATGCCGCTAATTCAGGTGGATCTACTGAACAATCTGAGATACGGACTGTTATACATGATAATGTCGCGCCTAATGTGACAATATTAAATCCTGTTGACAATTCAACAAATACTAATCCGACAATCTCTGCTTCAATAGAGGTAAATGATACTTAT
>CAZYEG010000160.1:0-3577 GCA_964646365.1 uncultured Methanosarcinales archaeon | reverse complement strand
TGCATCTAGGTCTACATCTTGAGTAAAGTATCCTGTTGGATAATCACTATTGTCAAATACTTCTACTTGTCCTGCTGAAACAACTGCCTGTCCTAATTCCTTATTCAATACTATCTCTGTTAATTCTTGTCTTCTAATATCTTTTTTAACTGCTGAGATTGCCTGGAATCTTGGAAGTACATCATAATAATTTCCATCTAATGTGAACTCTAAATAATTTCCATTGATTTCAGATGCATGATCTCCATCTACATATATTACTGTAGATTGTGCTGTTGGGTCTGGAACTATTGTGTTATCTATTTTTAAGTTAAAAGTTCCAAGACTATTAGATACTATTGATGAAACTTGAACTACATCATAATCTACTTGTTGAGGTGTGCTGTTATATACATAGATATATACGCTTGCAGATGGTTCAGTCTCTCCTTTAACAGTAAGAGTATTTTGATATGTGGTTTCAGCTAATGATGGAGTTACTGCTGTTGGGTCTGGATTAATCATTGTTAATGTCGGTGGTTGTGTATCTTCAACAGTAAATGTTAATGTTTGTGTAGTTATTTTTCCATCGCCGCTTTCTGCGGTAAAAGTTACTGAATAAGAGCCTGTATCATATAGTATAGTTGAATTAGTGTATGTTCCTGAGTTTTCATTTAGATAGAAAGTTTCGTCATAGCTTGAGCAATCTCCTGAATTACATGTCACATGGATGGTTATGTAATTTACACCATAATTATGTATTGCTGTTGTCTCGAATGATGTTGATGTTGCAGCTTCTCCATTTGCATCTGGTTGGAGGTTATCAATTCTTGCTCCGGTACTATTTTTGACCATTGGATCTAGTACTGGACCTGATGCATCGTAGTTTACATATCTGATTAGATATTTTTCTATTCCATTGTTGTCTTCTGTCTTTACTTTTATAGCATTAACACCTTGATCTAAAGTTGTTGTTTTGTTGAAGTATCCTGTTGGATATGGTTCTGAGTAAACTTTTGCTCTAACAATTGTAGCAGCACCGACACCAGTAAAATTGTCATCTATTATTACTTTTGTACATGGTTCTCCTAATGGGCAACCTGAGCCATCAGCTGTGTCTAATGCAAGAGTTATTGTATATTTTGGTAACCTTTCATCCACTATTCCTTGAACTTCAAATGTTAAATAAGCATTTGATATATCAGATGCGACAAGTTGGTTTGAAATAAACCAAGTTTTATTATCTGAAGGATTATTTTTAATATCATATGTTCCTATTTCAGTTGATGTATCTGACCAAGAGACAGTATCAATTCTTCTCCTTTGAACAAATAGATCTTGATCAAATACAGATATCTCAATATCTAAACCTACGTCAGGATCTGTTGATCCAATTACTTCATAATCTGGAGAGTATACTGTTTGGGCATTAGCTATTGAATCTGCTGATGAAGGTGGTTGTGAAACAGATAAGTTTGGTGGTTGTGTATCATTAACAATAAATGTTAAGGTTTGTGTTGAAACTTTTCCATCAGTACTTATTGCAGTAAAATTAGCTTCATAATCTCCTAGGTCTGTTAATATTGTATCATTGTAATATGAATTAGTGCTTACCTCTTTTAGATTAAATGTCTGATCATAACCAACACATGCTCCTGAAGTGCATTTTACTCTTACATCTACATTATTTATTCCTGCGTTGTGGGTAGCGGTTGTTTCAAACATTACCCTATTACCTGATTCTCCATCGTAATCTGGTTGTAAGTTGTCTATTCTTCTTTCTAAATGGTCCTTGATAGTTGGAGCTATTTGTGGACCTGCATTATCATAGTTTACATATCTGAACTCATATGAATCAAGTCCGTTAGTATCAGTAACTTCTAATTTGAATATATTGAGTCCATCTACTAGATTTACTGTTTTGTTAAAGTATCCTGTTGGATATGGTTCTGTATTAACTACTATCTCACTTAATGAAGCTGTAGCAGAATCAAATGGATCATCTATGACTAATACAGTACATGGAATAAATCCTGGACATCCTATGTTTGGTGAATAATATGCGGATACTATCTCATAAGCTGGAAGCGTATTTTCAGATGTAAAAGACAGATAATTACCATCTAGCTCATCAGCAACGTTTTCATTTGATATATACCAGGTTGTATTATCTTCTTCTTCATGAGATACCATATAAGTTCCGATCTGAGTAGATTCTTGCGGCGATGCATCTACACTAACTGTACCAAGATAGCTTCCTGGAAATAAATCTTCCTCAAATAAAGATATGTCAACTGTTAATCCTGGATCTGTGCTTCCTATTATATCATATTCTTCAAGATATACTAATTGAGCAGTTTCTTCGTCATAAGCTGATGCTGGTGGTTGAGAAACGACAAGTGTTGGAGGGAAAACATCAGTTACAGTTATATTAATGTCTTTTTCAGATGTTTGACCGTATCCATCTTGTGCTATAAATTTGACAGTGTAGTTTCCAGGAATTATAAGTACTGAAGATTCATATTGATAAAGATCTGAACCTAAAGAAAGCATAAATTGATCCAATATTGTATGGGTTTCATTAATTATTTGGACCCTTACATTTTCTTCGTCAACACCTATCTTATCGTCTGTTATCTTTGCGGTAAAGGTTATGTTGTAGCCATATTCTATATTAGATTCTTCGTTAGCCTCATAATTGCCTCCTATTCCGTCCCTATCATAGTTGTCAGTTATAAAATGTAGTGGGTCTGGTGGTTGAATAATAGTTGGAGGAAATATATCAAGGTAAACTGATATTGAATCATATCCTTCATTATCTGCAGAATCTTTTGCAGTGACCATGATTAGATTAGTCTTGTTGTATATGTCTAAGTTATTTACCCTGTAGAGAGTATCTGTGTCTTTTGTTGCGTTAACCAAAGAAGATTCGTCTGTGTCCATACCTATCAAAGTAAGTTGAACAAGTGTTGTTTCTGCACTAGTTGTAATCTCTATGTCATGTGATCTGGTGTTTGTAATATTATCGATAGTTACTAATTGTGCTGATAAGGGGTTAATACTTACAGTAGGAGCAGTGTTGTCTATTATAATCTCATTAGCTAAACTCAGCTGTTCATCATTTCCATAGGAATCTGTTGAATAATAAGATACATATCCGCCTGGCTCTGCAACTGTTAGTTCTCCTATCACAGATTGTCTTTGCCATAAAGCTGAGTTTGGACTATTGCAAGCAGTAGATGATGTTGAAAAACAAACAAATGTTTCAGCACATCCGCCTTGACCAGTTATTCCTGGAACACCTTTTATTTGTTGATCGTTGCAAGTAAATGGAATTGGTAGTGATGCACCATTAACAGTTGAATATTTCTTTGGGTTTGAAGCTGTGTTAAATATAATGGAAGTTGTTGTTTCAGGAGGTAAATTATCTGAAGTAAAATAGAAATATGTATAATCCATACCACCATTAGGTATTCTTTCACATGATGCTTTTAATAGATAAGAAGAGTTTGTATATGGTATAGTTATTGCTGAGCTTGTGTAATTATAATATGCGCTAACCCTTCCAACATAATTCAGATCTTTTGTTCCTGTAAAT
>CAZYEG010000159.1:0-3614 GCA_964646365.1 uncultured Methanosarcinales archaeon | reverse complement strand
CCGTTTCTTATTGTATGTGTTTGCTATTGATAGTAATGATCTTAAAAGTGAAGGGTATGATTCTAGGTTGGTTGTTGTTGACGAGACCGCACCAGTAATTGATCAAAACTCTCTTTATCCAATAGCTGATACAGTTGAAAATATAAACGAGGAAGAAATAAATTTTACAGTAATAGAGGACATTTCTGAGATTGATAAGGTAATGTTTAATATTACATGGATAGTAAATGGTACTGAAAATTCTTTAGTGTATTATTGTGGCGATAGTGGACTTATTTGTGGAGAACCAATTGGAAATGATAAATATGTGATTAGGTTTGATAATGCTGCACCATTTGAGGAAGGAGTGCTTCCAAAAGGCAGCTATGAGATTGTTACAACTGTTTGGAACAAGGCAGATCTTTCTGCAAGTACTACATGGAAATTTATGAGAACATCTTCTGTTCCGTCTTCTCCAGAATTGCAAATAAGAGGAGCAACAAAAGCAGGAGATGTTTGGTATATTACAAGCAAACATTGTTTTGATGGTAATACATATGATGCAGCGTGTTATGATGATAGTGATTGTAGTGGAACATTTAATCAGTGTAAACCAGGTCCATATACAGATTTGGTTGCTGCAGAGAGAATGACCTTTGTAGGTAACTTGACATTTAATAGAAATGAAAATGTGAGCATGGTAGATGAACTTGCTACAGTGCAAGAAGTCCCTACCGATACGGCAAGATTAAAGTTATCATATGCTTCGTCGGGTTTTGTAGCGGCAAGTCGTGGAAGCAGCACCTACCAAGATAATTATTATTTACAAAATATGGTATTTATTAATATTGAACAAATAGATGATCGTCAAGTGATGTATTCAACTCCATATGAGATTTTAAGATATAATGCATACAAACAGATTGGTGGAACTTATGGATGGGGATACGATGCGGGACTTATTGGTAACTTTTCTAATAAGTTTGCAGTAGATACAAGACAACCAAAGGTTCTTGTTGCACCATACTTCTATACAAATAATGGAGATGTAACTATCGAAGGAATAGTTTATGATTATTTTATAGATCAGGAAGGTGGAAGAGTTACGCTAATTTATGATGATGATCTTGGAGAAGAAGAAACAGTTAATGCAACAATTACAAATAGCACACTTGATGAAAGAATTTGGTCAAAAATTATTCATCTTTCAGAAGGAAGAGCACGTGATACGAACATCACAATAGAAGCTTGTGATAAAGCGGGCAACTGTAATTATAATATGACAACTGTGCATTTTGATTCTACTAAGCCAACGCTAAGTTGTGTTATTAGTGGAAATGTTACAGGAGCTTATTTGGGTCAGTGGTATAAGAATCTTTACAACATAACCTGCACAGGTTACGATGCATTTTCAGGAATAGTTAATAGTTCTTTGCGATACTGCACAACAACAGATTGTGACCCTTCACAGGGACATCAGTTTAATTCAGATTATATTACGATTAGTCCAGATGGGAAGACAATTACTGCAAAATATGTTATCTGGTCAGATTTATATCAAAACATGAGCATAGTTGTAAATGATATGGCGGGCAATCCTAGCGTAGTCTGGCAAGGAGTTGTTAAAATTGATACAACCGCTCCAACAACTAATATGACTTCTGAGTATGTAGTTGGTTCATGGACAAATCAGACAGCAGTGCAATTATTCCTTGATGAATATTGTGAAATTTCAGGATGTGCATATACAAGATATTACAAATATTTAGATGATTTTTGGGCAAATAATAATTTTGGAGATTGGACAACATACATGAATCATTCTGGAATAAATGTGATGCAGGAAGGAGTTACTAATATTCTTTACAGAAGTGTTGATAATGCACAGAATTATCAAAACATAACACAAGCACAAGTTAAAATTGATAGACACCCACCAGAGATGACAATAGATAGAATTTCTTCACTGGATGGAGTTGGTGTTGTACATAAGACAAATAGCACCTTCTGGAGAACTTCCGCTAGGAACATACTTGTAGAGGGTGGGTTTGATGATAATATGCTTGTTAAGGGAACGCATGTGAGAATATATGATCCTACAGAAGAGAATAAAACTGCAAGAACAACGGAGGCAGGAGTTATCACCAACGTTACACGATTTATCGGTGGAAGCAGAGAAATAGATTTGACTTTTGATGGACAAAATGAAGCACCTTTCTATGTAAGAGTTCCAAAAGGTGCAAAGATTACAAAAGCACAATTCGATTATGAGCCAGTTCTGTTTGCTGGAAGATTGCCAAGCAGAATACATCTATTTATTGTAAGAGACCAAGTTTCTCAGGACAAAGAAGTAATAGTATTAGATACTACAATAGTCGGTCCTGAAACCTCTCCAGACTTTTCGTCAGATTTACAAAATGCACTATTCCATTGTACAACAGCAGATGCATTCTGTGATGTTGAATTCTTTGGTATGGATACAGAAGTCTCAAAAATAAAATTAAGCAATTTGCTTATTGAATTTGAATTGCCAGCTGCATACGCTGGGCAAACACAATTTAATTATGAATATGCAGGAGCAGACTCCCAAACAGATACTTTGGAAGTATCAGCAATAGCAAACATTAATGCTGCTTGGTTTGATGTTGTAGGCATTGCACAAGGACAATCCTTACCAAGCAATGTAAATATTACTATAGGCGGTAGAGAAATTTATTTTATTCCAATTCTAAATAGGACAGAACACGTTGATTTTAAGACAAAACTCCAAGAATACATAAACACAATGGCTGTTATAGGAAATGATAATGTATCTGTTCCATTAATAATTACTTCTGATTCGGCAGGCACAGTAAGAATAGACAATCTTTTGATACGTTCAGACAGAGCCAGTCTTGTAGGTTGGTCACAGTATGCGATTAATTTTACAGATATTGTAACAGGCATGAATTATTTGACGCTTCATGCAAAGGATTCTGCGAGCAATGAAATAGTTCAGGATTTTGTGGTTGAGTATGATAATTCTCCTCCAAATATTAGATTAGTTCATCCTGTTATGGGAAACACAAATATACAAGAAAACGTTACTATTAGAGTTGAAACTGATGAAACTTGCCTTTCGTGTAAGATTTATCGTCATGGTTGGCCCTCATTAGATATGATCTCACAAAATTCATCCAATACAGTCTGGGAAAACTCAGAATTTGATTTTGTGGGTAATGAAGCATACATATCAATTAACTGCTCTGATGTATTTGGACAAATAGGTTCATTAAATGTCCATATTATTTCTGATCAAAGAGAAACAACAATATCGGAAGCCTCTATAATTAATTCTGTTTCGCCAAGTGAAACAAGTTATGGAAGAAGGGTGGTGTCTTTTTATGATATTCCACAGAACATAGTTTCAGCTTTAAATATTAAAACAAAAGACTTAGTAGATGATAACCCAGAGGATAGTGTATGTAGTTATTGGGGTTACAAGCGGATACCAGGTGTCCCAGGATCTCCGCCCCCGCCACCACATTCAGATATCTCTCCAGCCTATACTTTATTTGAAACAGATAATGATTATTCACCAGAACATGTATATGATTTAAATAAAGTATAGGCTGGAGAGATATCTGAATGTGGTG
>CAZYEG010000158.1:0-3674 GCA_964646365.1 uncultured Methanosarcinales archaeon | reverse complement strand
ATACTTTTCTGGGTTCAACAAATTTTTATCTTTGACAAGTGTCAACCTAAATACATTCCTCTCAAAATTATTTACAAGTGAACACGATTCCATAATCTTGTCCCAGCCACCTTTAATCAATGGATGACATACTTTTTCATAAGTCTCTTCATCTGGAGCAGGAATTGTAATGTAAAGCTGCGTAGGTTCTGACTCGCCTGTTAATTTCTTAAGCATTTCTGGATTAGTACCATTTGTAACCAAAAAAGAACTCATCTTTCTCTTATTAAGTTCTGCAATCATTTCAGGAAGTCTTGGATAAAATGATGGTTCACCTGAAAGGGATATCGCAAAATGAAGTGGTGCATACGCCTCTTTCAATTTTTCTTTATTAGCATCCTTATTGCCACCAAATCCATGAAGATATTTTTCATGTTCTTTTATGCATCCATCAATAATCTCTACCGGATCATCAATTGGTCCAACCCAGTCTTTTGAAGTATGATTAATATCTCTCCAACACCATTCACACCTATGTGTACAAACCTGAAGTGCAGGTGTCATCTGAACACATCTGTGCGTATTTATTCCATAAAATGTATTCTTATAACAGACATCTTCATCCCTTATACATTTCTTTGTCCAAGCACAGACCTTGATAGCACTATGATGTCCTACAAGCCTGTAACCTTGCTTGTAAAGATCTTTTTGCTTTTCATTTGTAATCATAGTATAAGAAGAAACAAGAACAGTTTAAAAAAGTTAAGAAAAAAATAAAAAATTAAAAGTCAAGTTTATCAGCAAAAGAACCAATGATTGGAAGCTTTGATTTTTTTCCTGATGCTGAATTAATCAGACCAATTATCCACAATACAACCAATATTAGATACAATATCGCAAGAATTGGACCAACAATTAGTATTACCGGTGATAATATTGTTCTAACAACAGATACAATAATCCACACGACAAAAAATACTATTGCCTGCTTCACATGATATTTTGCAAATTTATCTTTCTTAAGCTTTGCATCTACAAAGTACCAGATAATTCCTACGAGCAGATATGCAAGAATAGCGCATAATTTGCCATTTTCAGAAACTTTTGAACTTGCCTTTTTTTTTACTACCTTCTTTTTTGTTTTTTTAACCATTTGGATTTTACCCCCTGAATATTACATTTTCTGATTTAATAATATATAAATTTAACCTCCAATCAAACAACAAGCTTTATAAATCACATAATTTTCTCATATCAGATACGGCGATGTAACTCAGCCTGGTTAGAGTGCTACGCTCATATGTTTGAGCTATGATTCGAAAGAAGATGATTATTCACTTTTTTTGGACTGAGAGACGTAGATGTCCGGGGTTCAAAAACGCAACAAATCTCTTGTTCGTTTGAAAGTCTCCGCATCGCCACTTTTTTACAGTAACCTTTAAAAATGAAGTGAGTTTTTCACTTTCTTATGCCCTGGTGGTGTAGTCCGGCCAATCATCTTGGATTTTCGATCCAAGGACTCGGGTTCAAATCCCGGCCGGGGCATTAGTATATTTTGTCCAATAAAAAGGGCAACTTTTTTTATACTAGTTAGTCATTATTCTCTGTATGGCAACAGAAGTTTATGACCCTTATGACTATAAAACAAAATGGGAAAATCTGAAAGGAGACTTAAACTCTTGCTCAAAGAAAAACAGAATTCTAATTGATTCTTATCTAAAAGATATGGAACTTGGTCTAAATGTAAAGTCAGTCAAAGTTAAAAGGAGTTATTCTAGACTTGTGACTTTACGGTATCGTATGAAAAGACTTGATGAACTTACAAGAGAAATGTTTGATGTTGATTTTATCAATTTAACAGATAGGAATGTTGCCAAGCTCTTTAATGACATGAGGGAAGGCAAGATTAAGAAAAGAAATGGTCAGCCGTTTAAATCGACTGCTGATTACATTAAAGTTTTCAAGGCTTTTTGGAATTGGTTTATGCGAGTTTCAAAAAAGAAAGGAAGAGTGATTCCGAATATTGTTGAAGACATAAGTTCTACTTATGACAGAAAGCCAGAGTTTACTTACTTTACTTTTGATGAAATGAAGAAAATGGCCAATCATTCGTAGTGGTGGTTGTTTCTAGGGTGGTAGTAAAAGCAGTAGTTGTGGTAGAGATTGTGCATTTCCAACCATATGAGTTACAATAGTATCCTTCTGGGCAGTCTGAATTATCTTCACATTCTAATGATTGTGTGGTTGTTGTATATTCATTAGTAGTAGTTGTTTCAGCAGTTGTAGTAGTTCCTTCAATCGTTGTTGTAGTGGTTGGACTACAGATACCTAATAATGCAATACAATATTCATCATTTGAACAATCTGAATCAAATGTACATTCACTATAAACTGTTGTAGTTGTTAGTTCTGCAGTTGTAGTTGTTTCAGCAGTTGTTGAAGTTTCTTCTATTGTTGTTGTAGTACCTAATGTAGTAGTAGATATTGTACACATGCCATTTACTTGATTACAATAATACCCGCTCATACAATGATTGTTATCTAAGCATTCTCTATACATTGTAGTTGTTGTAGCATAGCAAACACTTGATAAAAGAATAAAAATCATTATAATCATTAACTTCTTCATGAATATCACCTTATCAATGATATTTAAGTCTGGTATTTAAATAATTAACTCAATAACGTTGATTTTTCATTAAATTTATATAGATACACATACACACATAAAAAAGAGGGAAAATGGCTAAACCGATTAGAGCAACACCAAAACTTACTCGAGAAGAGACAAATAAATTCATTGCAAGAATGATCAAAGTAGAGAATTCTAAACCCTCTGCATCTGAAAAACGTTTGGCTAAAAAGCTTATTCAAGATTTTGGTTGTTAAGTGATTCTTGTATAATGTGTTGTAAATCCATAAACATGGGTATAGTCCCTTTGTCACGTATTCTTAATACCTCAAAATCCAGTTTTTTATAGAAATGGAGAGGATCTTTTTTATTGTCAAGATTTCTCATTGCATCGAGTGTGATAAATCTACATCCTGCCTCTTTGTTGAATTTAATAGCTAACGAAAAAGCATAATGTATCATAAGTCTTCCTAAATCTCTTCTTAAGTACCTATTATCTACACATAGACGTCCAATTTTTAACGCAGGTAATGATTTATATTTAATGTTCTTCTTTTGAAATTCCTCTTTTAATTGAGAATTTAGACTGATTGAATCTGTTAGAAGAGTTATGTATCCCACTAAATCATTTGTCCCTTTTAAGAACCACAAATAAGTTACTGAAATGTTCTTTTCTTGATTATCTAAAGCATCATCGATTAAGAAATCATACAAATCTTTTTCATATGTTTTAAACCTCTTAATTATTTTTTCGTGTGATTTGTTGATTATCTCTATGTCAAAATCTTTTGATTGGAATTTAGGCAATTGCTCTTTCATATTAAAGTCTAATGATTCCATAGATATTTAAAATATTTGTCATTCATTATCTTTAAAATCGAAAGATTTCCGTCAATGCCCAAATAGATGGACACAAGTTCTAAGTACCCGGCCGGGGCATACTTTTTTCTCGACGGTAAACAATAAAAATCACTTTTAATCTATTTAAAAGATAACATTTATATATTGGAAAACCTGATTTTATAAATATGAATATTAATTGTATCAAATTAAGTGATGATGA
>CAZYEG010000157.1:1085-3681 GCA_964646365.1 uncultured Methanosarcinales archaeon | reverse complement strand
CGTTATTGAATGTAATTTGCGGGCCTCAAGAAGTTTTCCATTTGTTTCAAAAGTATTCAAGGTAAACTTTATAGAAAAAGCAACAGAAATTATGCTTGGTAACGATGTCAAACCTCTTGAGAAATCACTTTTCGAGCTAGATTACGTCGGTGTAAAAGCACCACAATTTTCATTCACAAGACTTGCGGGTGCAGATCCAATACTCGGAGTCGAAATGGCGTCCACCGGTGAAGGTGGGTGTATTTGAGACAATTTTCATGAAGCACTTCTGAAATCAATGTTATCAGTAGGACATCAGTATCCAAAGAAAAGTATTCTTATTTCATCGGGACCAATTGAATCTAAAGCAGCTCTTCTTAATTCTGTCAAGTTAGCCAGCAAAAAAGGTTACGAACTTTATGCAACACCTGGAACCGCAAAATTCCTTAAAGAAAACGGAGTTGATTCCACTGCTTTATACTGGCCAGACGATGAACGAGAGCCTAATGTTCTTGAATACATTAAGGAAGGCAAAATTGATTTAGTAATAAATATTCCAAAAACTTTTGATGAGAAAGAACTTGATAATGATTATACTATCAGAAGGAGTGCAGTTGATTTCAATCTCTCTTTAATAACAAATACACGTGTTGCACAATCATTCTTAACTGCTATTTGTGAGATTGATAAAGATGATATCTCAATTAAAGCATGGGATGAATATTAGATGAAACATCTTGTTGTATCTGTGGCCGGTGGCCCGTTGGCATTTATTTATGGTACACAAAAGAGTTCTCCAGTCAAGTTTATTTCTGAAATCAAAATAGTATTTGGAAAATCAAAATCAGATTCTATAGAATTTATATGTGTTGATCCAAATACTAATGAGCCATATACAAAAGATCTTGATCCTCATGAGGCAGGGTTCAAAAAACCAGATTACAAAGGCGAAGGATGGAATGCTAAAATATATAATATTGATTTAGAAGGTAAAGCCATTGCTGGTATGCATCAATATTGCGGTTCAGGGGCAACAAACCTTAATGACGGAAAATGGCAAAAAGACACTCAAGAAAAATATGTCAATGAGGCATTAAGTGTTATACGAAACAACTTCCCAAGTCTAAAAGTTAAATTAAAAACATATAAGAAATCATTACGAAAAGGGAAAGTTGATATAAGATTACAATCTTTAACTAAAACAATATACTTCGAGGGATTAAAAATGGATATTAAAAAAGAAATTCAACAGATAAAATCTAGAAATAGAAAAGTAGAACTTGATAAAGCTTGGGAAACTTCCATTACTAGAAAAATAATTATTGCAGTTCTAACTTACTCAGTTATTGTGATATTTTTTATTTTTGCAGGTCTTCCTAAACCGTTCATAAATTCAATTGTCCCTGCAGTTGCATTTATGCTGTCGACCATGTCAATGAATTTATTTAAAAAACAATGGATAAAAAATAATTAAGCGCCTCTAAGGGCGTCCATAACAGGTGTTGTCCTATAAGACGCAAAATAAAGTGCTGAACCTCCTCCTGTTGAAACAGGTCCATCAAATTCAAGTTCTGCAGCAGTGTCTCCGCCAAGAATTATTGCTCTAACATCGTCTTTTCTCATACTTTCCATTACAGCATCAGTTGCACTTGTAAATCCTTTATTATAAATCCCAGGAGTTCCAGCTACAATACCTCTTTCTGCTTTTTCAAGACACCCTAATGCGTCATCAGAGAGTATATAGTCAACAATCATATATCCACTAGGAACACCGTCTGCAATATCAATAACAGTTCCTTCACTAAAATTGCCATCAGAATAAGTTGCAACCACAACTTGATTAGGAACATATATTTTTGAGCCGTATTCTCCATGGAGTAATTCTTCAACAGTTGGAAGTAATGGTTTTGCGCCATCCGCGATTAGCGATTCACCAACATCATACCCTTTTGCAAGCAAAATATTATTTAACACTATTCCTCCTGGGATAATTGCATCATAGTTTTCTGCAAATCCAACGAGTCCAGTAGTTATCTTTTCTTTTTTTACACCGCCAAGAACTGCAACAGAGAATGCTTCACTTCTCCCAGCCCATTCCTCTAATGTTTCCATTTCTCTTGTTTGTGATCTTGTCAAATAACCAGGGATATGTTTTAGTATTCCTACATTTGATGCATGTGCTCTATGCGCTTTTCCAAACCCCCCGACGGCAACTCTATCACCTAGCCTAGCAAACTGTTCCGCAAGTATCGGATCATTTTTTTCTTCTCCTTCGTGCATTCTAGCGTTCCCCATTCCTGCAAATGTCCCAGGTGGCAATGCATTCAGGAAATCGACAGCATCTTGAGTGTTATTCTCTGGGAAGTATAATGCATTGCATCCAATTTTTCTTCCAACATATTCCACAGCAAAATCAAGATCTTCTGTATCGCCATCCTTAAATCTCCCCTTATGTGCAAGAGCTGCAACAACTCCTCCAGCATCAACAATTTGTCGAATGTCATCAAGTTCAACATCAATCCTACCAGGACTTGGGATATTGTTTCCATCATGGTCTACGTTAAAATCTGCGACATAAGCCCACCTATCTCCTTCTCGTATGGTTGCATTCTCAAGT
>CAZYEG010000157.1:0-1075 GCA_964646365.1 uncultured Methanosarcinales archaeon | reverse complement strand
AATAAAAAGAACTGAATGGAGGTAAATTTATATTATCGAATTTCATATTATTTTACCTCCATTCAGTTCTTTTTATTGTTAACTTACAATATTTGTTATGTATATATCATAACGCCCTACCTATTTGGATTAAATAAGCAGATTCCCATCGACATGTCCCCCATCAGCCACTACTTGCTTATAATATTCCATTGCTTGAACTGCAAACATAGAACACCACGAATTAACATTTTTATCAATCACATGATTACCATAATTAATTCCACCATGTTGTCTTACATCTGCTGCTTGGTCTTGATATGATTGAACAGTTCTCGCAAGATGATTTAGTGCAGGTCTATACTCTTCCATGAAATCAGAATCATCTTGAGCAAATAATACACCGAGTCTTAATGTTTGAGCAAATATATCACTTCGTTCGTCACCAGAAAACACATCAACATCAGGCTCATAAATTTGCCACAATCTATCAGCATTATTTAGTGTCCATGCCGTAGCTCTTTTTGCACTTTCTACATATTCATCATTGCCAATTTTTTTGCCGACATAGTAAAGTCCTTCTGCACTGTAACAATGAGGGTGAACATTTGTTTTACCTGTATCTCTAAAAGAAATAAATCTGCCAGACGAAGTTTGTTGTTGAAGTGCAAAGTCACAAATTCCTATTGCACTATTTGCATATGTTTGGTCACTAGTTAGTCCATAAAGATCAACAAGTCCCATTGCAACTTTAGTATGATAGCTCCCAGATTGAGTCGACCATTTTTGTTCTGTGTTAACAACTTCTCCATTCTTTGTGTCATAAATAGGATTTAGTGAACCATCTGGTTTTTGCATACGTAATAAAAAATAATGTAATTGTCAAGTTGTTTTGTATATGAAAAGTAAGCTGTGTATATGCAATATCATAATTCAAGCTTACCACAATATATCATAAATAGAAAAAATTTTATGGAAAGTCTTATAAAAAGTGTATATTATATAATAGAAAGAATGCTTAAATTGTGATCAATATTCACTATATAATATATTTTTCAAATTTTCAGCTGCGAGTTTTGTTGATGATAAGAATGAT
>CAZYEG010000156.1:0-3681 GCA_964646365.1 uncultured Methanosarcinales archaeon | reverse complement strand
AGTCTAGCACCATTAGATAGATAACCATCTTTAACAACATTCAACACTCCACCAAAACAAACTGGGAGCTTTGTAACAAGCTTTCCTTCTTCATCAGTATAACCAATTATACAAGATTCATCAATACAAGTGTACGCAATAATTGCGTCCTCAATCTTTTCAAAGGAGTGTCTATCTTTTACATGCAATGTAACATTACCAGAATTCCTTTTATCTTCATCACAAAACATTGTCTTTTTTGTAGATGACGTTCCATTTAAAGGAACAAACTCTGGCATCAAAGCATCATTATTTCGGATATTTGCTTCAATCATAAAAAAGAATGTGAATCCATCTCCTTCAAAAGCATTAGGATCCTTGATACTAACCATAACAGGATAACTGACATCATATAATGTATTATACCTTTGCAATCCCATAAAGCTCAATTGTTCTGTAAACAAATGTTCTGGTCTGATTATTTCTCCATCACTATTCACATCAAAATATATCGGCCATAATGAAAAATATTGGAAGTCTGCAACAAGTCCTGGATATATTGGTTGCCCCTCAGGAACATCTGCATGCATAACTTCAATTGGAAGTATCATGTTATCATACATTCTTTGTATTACTTGATAATCAGAGGTGGTTTCTGACACTATATACCGATTATAATTAGCCGTACCATATACCTGCATCATCTGTGTATATGTCATAAGTATTTCTGAAATCTTCTCTTTTACCCATGACCTTGTCCACATAATCCTACTCATCGGCTCAAATCGTGTTGCAGATTTCGGTGGAAGTTTATTTTCATCAACTCCTGAAAATGCAGTTATTAATTCTAAAGTATTCTTTTCTAAAAATGAAAAATTCTTTTGTGCATTTACAATATCAATTGCAAGCTCATAAATCTCCTTAATATCCACATCAATACTGACATAGAACTGCGAAACCTTAGCCTGAATATCCTCAGCATAAACCTCTATTGGATACGTCATAAGTGCAACAACAGAATCACTTGTGATTGCCACCTCTATTTTTGGTTCAGATTTTTCTGTCACAATATACCCCTGTTCCTTAAAATCTTCAAACCCTCTTAGGCAACCATCCAATTCTCGAAGAACATATCTTTCAAGTTGAATCTCAATAGATGTATCAGCTGCGTCTCCTGTTGACTCATGCAAACCTGGAACATTTGAATCAAAAAAGCAAGAACCGGTACAATCATTACTAGAAGAAAGATACCACCAATATGGAATATATAATCCTTGAGTAAACTCAACAAGATCAGATTCTGTTGGTTCCAATCCCCTGTAAAATATTTTCTGTCCTGAAAGCTCAAAATCCATCGGATCAATATACCCGCCACGCATTCCTAATTTCTTCACACCATCTGACAAAAGATCTTTAGTACATGTTGTAACAAATGCTTTTAATGGATTTAACTCACCTGGAATTTCTTCAGTTGCACGAATATTTCTCTCAAGCAAATTTCCACTACTTTTTTCTCTTATGAAAAAGATAAGTGCAGACGCAAATAGGAGTATAATACCTATTATAATAAACGTCGTTATCTGTCCTTTCTTTTTCATTCTCATGATAATGCCTCGAAACATGTTAATCTATAAAAATTTGAAAATATCATATTACACATATCACTATCTACCATTCTTGGTTCTGATACAGCAATAGTTAGGAAACAAAGATCTCTTTCTGGTTGCTCTTTATTTGCACATAAAAATAAAGCTTCTTCTACAGTGTTTCCTCTAAGCTCATTAATCAAATCATCAATATGTCCGCTTGTACTCTGATAAAATGCAAGCACAACAAAAGTACCTACCAAAACAAGTATAACAAAAAATATTGTCATTATGTGAATGTATATCTTATCAAGATGATCTAGTTTATGCTCAAGTTTATGATATTTGAAATAATCTTTTCGAACATAAATATACCAAATAGTAACAGAATTAACAAAAAATATCACAAGCGAAGATAACACTATTGAATCAGCAAGTATAGTAACAAGATTTGATCCCCATATAATTAACGAAAAAACTGAACTAGTCAAAGAAAGTATGTGCCATATTAGCGAAGCTTCCCAAACCCATGTTCTTCTGTGGATGTAACCGTATATCAATCCAACCATAAACACAAATGAAGTCATGTTGATAAGTTGAGCCAATGGGCCGTTTACCTGATGACCAAAAACGATAGTTGTTGGAAATAGTATCCCAAAAAAGAAATATAAAACCGCAAGAAGTAAAGAGTAAGAAATCAGGACTTTAAGACCTCTAGGAGATGCATTATAACGTTTATAATGATGCTTAATATGATGGATTGGAACTCGTTTCTTCGTACTTCTCCCTATATTCCCCTTTTTTCCTTCCACTTTATAGTTTATCCCCTTAATATTCTACTAATCCTGAATTCTATATATATAAATGTTTCGGGGCCTTTTTGACGGGTTGTTTATAAATGAAACTTATTTCACTACTTGTTAGTAATTAATTAACGAAAGATTTATAAACAAAAGTTCCTTATTTTTACAAATAATGTCCCAAAGAATGAATTCAGTGGAAAAACTTGAAAAAATTCTTAATCAAATAGGTGGAGATGCGTTCTTCGACAGCACAAGAAAATTTCACAAAGAAATATCATCCGACCTAAGAGTGCCTATTGAAAGAGATGCTGGAATTGGAGGAGAATACACGCTTTTCTTTGGCAACAAACAACACACATTTTCTGAAAGAGTAGATCGTGATGCTGATGACCCAAGAAATCAATTGGATGCAAAACTTGAAAGATACCACAATAAATTCCATCAAGCTCTAAGTGACTATAAAACTGTAGGATTAAGAATACAAGTTCCAAACGCTGGTAAATACATCATATGTTCACCATCTGAATCCAACACACTCCCATATAGTAAAGAAGACGTAGAAAAAGTATTTGATACAATCGGATTAAAAGAAGAACTAGAAAGATCAACATTATACAGAAATAACGAACACTTCAGAGCAGAATCTCTATTGTCAGTTTATGCACAGATAAAAGGGAAATCTTCTCACCATCATCTAAGTCATGCAACACACAAAACTGCAAGACGTGAACTGTTTGAAGGATTAATTAAATCTTTTTACCGAACGGGAAATGATACAGACGGAATAAAACCAGCACCTGAAACAGCACCTTACGACACCACACAAACTCCAGAAGTTACAACCGACACAGCAAATAAACCAGAATTATCATTATACATAACTGATAAACCAGAACCGGAACAACTTAAGCTTGCAATTTAGATTTCTTAACAACAAACCTTCCAGTAATTTCGTTTTCCATAACAATTTCAGAATCAACTATCTCTATTTTTTTTCTAAACACTGGACAATCCAGCACAAGCGATTCAAACTCGCCACCTTCCCCGGCAACATTCATACCTACCTTCTTAGAAATAGATACTAACTTATCAACATCTTTCTCAGTAATCACACGACCAAGAAAACTCTTATCAAGTCCCTCAGCAGCAATTGATGAAAAAATTATCTCAAAGCCCTCATCTAAAAGATTCCTCATCTCAAGCTCTTGATTCATATGCCATAATGGAGAAAAGATCTTAAGACCCAATTTATCACAAATTTTTTCATAATAAATCTAATATGTTTGTTCAAATAACTTGTTTTATTTTATCTT
>CAZYEG010000155.1:0-3697 GCA_964646365.1 uncultured Methanosarcinales archaeon | reverse complement strand
TATTTTCAGATAGCGCATATCAAGACACCATCCCACCATCAATTTTATCCATAAAACCAACAGGCACAATAATCTCTCCTGTGCCAATCTTATCTTTAACAACAAGTGAAGACGCAACTTGTAGTTATCAAGAAACATCACCGACAGCAACTCCATTAAGATCCATGTATTATACCAATTCAACTTATCATGAGACAAGACTTTATCTTGATTCGAGTCAAGATTATATATATAGCGTAATATGTAATGATTCTGACGGTAATTCTGTACAAAGGGTAACTACATTCACAATTATCAACGACACATTGCCTGATAGGGTCTCTGCACATATTTCATCAGAGAATTACATAAATGAGATTACAGATATGAATGTACTAATTGAAAATAATGTAGATGGAGATTATGTTGGAGTAGGGGAAGCAAATCTTCAAAACTTCAGAGTAATAATAAACAATGAGCAGATAAGTGACATTACGGTTTCAGATGAGGGCCGTGGAAATTATTCAATTAAATTTATACACCCAAGCTCAGGAAGTTATCCAATAAAAATATATTACAGTGCAATAGATAGTCCAGCATACCAGATTAATTTTTCACGTCTTCCGCTCCAGATAGAATACGATGAGACGGTGGCAGGATATGCTCAGCAAAGGGCCAGCGCAGGATACAGCACATCTAGCTCGTCATCAAACCTATCAGTAGTTTCAACAGAAAAAGGTAGGATGACATATTATCCAGTAAGCAACGGTTCTGTTGTAGGTATTGGTACAGACTCAACTCCAATATTGACAAACAGTACAGATTCAACGCTACGTTTAACGTCTAATGCAAATGATGGTAATCAATATATTTTTATGACAAAAGATCATGGTGAGATGTCAGAAAAAGAAAACTATTTATCCAAAAGAACTTTCCTTGATACGATCTCACCAACATTTGGTGCAAGAAAACAAGGAGGAGATTATAGTATCAGGACATACTTTAATTATCCAGGTATGATATTAAATAGTACAGATTTTTCAGACAATAATACAGTTCCAAAAGGCAAATATAGTTTGATTGTAAAAAATAAAGGATATGACTCAGATGGTAAAATGATCATCGAGGTTAAAATAATATGAAAAAAGGGGTAATATATTTATTTGCATTCATCTTGTTAACTGTAGCTGCAGCAGGAGACTTTTTATGTGACCAGACAGATTCGACAGTAGTTAACTCTTCTGGCTCAAGTTGTTCAGTCTCCCAGTCAACAATAATTAATTCATCTTTAACAAATACGAACGCATCCTATTCAACAATACGTTATTCAACAGTTGAGAACATGACAATTTATGATGCAACAATAATCAACAACATACTTGCATCAGGGTGGATTGTTTATAACGGTTATACATTTTATCCAGTGATAAATTTATCATACATATATGCGGGGAATTTACCAATCAGTTTGGGATCAATTTATTCAACTCCTACTATTGTTAGAGACGGGATTTCAGTTAATTTTTCTTATAGTTCTCCAGAAATTGGATACTCAGTTATAATAAATCTGAGTAATCTTGACAATAATTCTGTTTCACTTGTAGCACTTCACGACGATGGTATTTATCCAGATGTTGCTGCATCTGACAGTACCCTATCAGTTAATTATTCCGTATCTCAAACAAATAATAATTCAGACGGAATAAAGATTGTAGAAGCAAGAGTTTCAGATGGAAAAGGAAACACAGTTCTTTCAAACATGTCAATAATTCTTGATAATACATTACCTAGTGCAGAAATAATAATATCTCCTATTGGCCAAGCAGGTTTTGCTTATGATGGAAACGAATACACATCAGTACGATTAGTAGGACTTAGCTTGAATTTTTCTGACACATACGGTGTTGAGAAGTGTCGTATTGGGAACTCTGCTACATCATTTTCTTCATGGGAATCATGTACAGGTACAAAATCATGGTTACTGTCTGAAGGGGACGGGTTAAAGACTATATATTACAATGTAATGGATAATGCCGGGAATAACATTACAGTTACTGATACAATAATGCTTAACAGTACTGGGGCAGGACTTGATACAACCGCACCATCCTTACCAGCAATAGTAGATAACGGTGGTTGGTCAAACTCAACATCAACTCTTACTTTTGCATGGTATAATTCAACAGATCCAGAAAGTTCTAGATTAGGTCTTCCAATTTTTTACAAATACAAGTTCAATTCTTCAAGCGAAGAATCCATTATTGATTGGAATGCTTCTGTTGGTACAGCAACAAGCATAACCCTTACAGATCTTTCCTTAGATACTAAAAAATTATATTTCTTAAGTGTGATTGCATTTAACACTGGGGGGTATGAAAGCAATGCATCAATTTCTAGAGCTATAGGAATAGACCCTAGTCCGCCAGAAATAGATACAGTTGAGACATCATCTACACAGACATGGTCATCATCATCGGACGTTTACGTGAATTGGTCAGCATCTGATACAGGTTCTGGTGTCGAAGGATACAGTTATATCTTGAGTCGTTATGCTCAGTCAGATCTTGGCAATATCGTATTAAATACAACAAGTAAGAATTATACAAATCTAGCTTCTGGAAAATACTATTTTTATTTGAAAGCAAAAGATTTTGCTGGCAACTGGGGAAATCTTTCATCATCTATAGAGATTGGTGTAGATGGAAACATCCCAACAACACCACAGACTCTAAATAGAACAATAATAACAAGCGAATCAAATTTAAATTTCTCATGGACACAATCAAGAGATCTTACAAGTGCAATAGCTAATTACACACTTAATATCACATATGAGAATGGAAGCACATTTTTTTATGGCAATGTTGGAAACGTTACTAATTATTACAGTGCTTCAGCTGATGCAAATAATCAATATTTAATCAATGTCAGAGCAATCGATCTTGCGGGCAATCCTAGTGCATGGTCATCACAAGCTTCAGCAACAATTGATACAGCCTCACCAATTATTACTCTTATCAAGCCAGTTGGCTTAGTTGCAACACACAGACCTTTCTTTTCAGTGCAGACTAATGAGAATAGTATATGCAATTTTACAGAAACAACTGGAAATGAAATCGCACCATTCGATGGTGTTCCAAGAGAATATCCTTTTGCGTACACAAACTCCACATATCACGAAAGCTTCATGATACTTGACCCAAATTCAACTGAATTCACTTTTGATATCACATGCAAGGATGCAATTGGTAACTGGAATACAACAACTATAGATTTTGGAATTATCACTTCAAATCCAACATCATTAACAATAACAAAAAATGATTCATATTATGCAAACACAATAGATTCTTTTAATGTAAGAGTGTTAGGTACTTCAGGAGGTGTAGGAGACCTTACAAAAGAGGGCATGTCAATCTTAATCAATAATGCCGAAATATCCGACATTAGTCTGTTAGATAAAGGTGATGGAAATTATTCAATTTTATTTTTAGTTCCAAATACAAAAGAAGATGTTAATCTTACACTGAGTTGGATGGGGATTACAATAAACACAACACTCTCAGTTCAGCCTCTATACCTGAGCATAGATTATCAATGGGCGGATCTAGATGTTGATACATCTGACAATATGGGGTATGTGACAACTGATGATTATAAGTTAGGTCTTGCAACAAATAGCATCACCAATGTGACTTACTCAAACTCCACTTTAAAA
>CAZYEG010000154.1:0-3709 GCA_964646365.1 uncultured Methanosarcinales archaeon | reverse complement strand
ACAGAGAAGACGTCTACGAATATCTTAGAAATGGTGAAAGGCTGCATGAAAAACTTGAAAACATTCTTCATAAATATGATGTTGTAATATTTGAAAATCCAAACATCGGAGTTTATCCTGCCGCTACATACGGATTCTATCGTTTCATTAAAAAAAATTCACAAGAAAAAAAGAAACGTAAAACATATTGGAGACTTCACGATTTCCCTATGGACAGAAGAGGAAATTTCCAAAATATTCTAAAATTCAAAGGCCAAGAAGCAAATCCATACTGGCACAAACTCATTTTCCCTAACAGAAGTAACTTCTCCTATATCATGATTAATCAATCTGACATGAAAATTATAACATCTCACGGAATACTTGATGAAGAAAGCAAATTCTATATCCCAAATCCACTAAAAGAAGAGCGAGACTATCAAGATGAAGAATACAAAACACTCAAAAAAATAATCCAAAAAAAATACAACATTCCTACTGACAAAAAAATCATTTATTATCCTGTAAGAATAGTAGAAAGAAAAAATATATGCGAAGCTATTTTTATCACACAACTTTTAAACAATAAATTTGACGACAAATATCATCTGATTGTAAGCCTAAAACCATCAACCGCAGGTCCTTTAAAATACTACAACAAATTAAAAAAATTCGTAGAAAAAAACAAGCTTCCTGTAACACTTGGCATAGATATGATTGCCTTAAACAGAGTAGTAAAAGGAGATAAAATTGAAAAATACAGCGTTGGTGACATGTACAAAGTATCTGATAAAATAATCACAACCAGCAAACTAGAAGGTTTTGGCATGTTCTTCATCGAATCTTGGTATTACAAAAAACCTATAATCGGAAGAGATCTACCATCTAGGACAATAGATTTCAAATGTAAAGGTATCTATCTCGAACATCTTTACAGTTCTCTTTTTATTGATGAAAAAGACTTCAAAGACTATGAATGTAAAGATCAAATGAAATACATATTAAAACTCAAGAATCAAAAGTTCCTTTCAGAATTTATGAACAAAAATAGTCTACAGTTCAACACTATGCTTAAAATGTTTGACTTAAAATTCGAGAAAGAAATAATTAAAAACAATCATAAACTTGTCAAAAAATATTTCGCACCTAAAAAGATTGCAGAAATGATTTACAACATGATCAAGAACAAACCCAATAAGTCTTAAACGGCTTTACATCACCATCAAACTTCTTTCCTGTTAAAATTTCTTTTTTACCACTATATTCTTTAAGACATACCGTGTCATTCGACAGATTCACTATAGTTATAACCTTCCCTCTCTTAAGAACAAACAGTTTACTATCCTTACTCAGAATTCGCTCTCCTTTATACGGATCAAAATCCAAAAGCATTCTTCTCTTCTTAAGTAAATTAATCAAAGATTCAAACACCTCTTTTTCTATACCATCAGTAGACAATTTCTTCAACAGGCTATCATAATTCATTCTTCTCCTATTTATTGAACGATTAACCCCCGTCTTTTTAACACCCTCATAATAGTTGCTTGTGCCAATAAGACTATGGATATAAATCCCTGGAACTCCTTTAAGACTTAACATTATACTTTGAGATGCAACAAACTTATTCTTACCTATCGCATCAAGATAACTTATATTCATCTCATAAGCGGCTTTCCCTTTAGGTGTAGACTTATATGAGATTATCCCTTTACGTTTCTTCACACCTTGAATCATCCCTGCAAAATCTTTTTTAGATAAAAAATCCTTCGCGCCAAGTACACCAACTCCATCATGCGATGCAAGAAAATTAAACATCAAGTTCTTCTTATGAAGGCTTTTACCCCTACCAACCATTTTGTTTAATTTCAAAGAATCCTCACGCAAAAATGCATCAATAACTAACGGAGGAAGTGAAAATTGATAAACCATATCTGCCTCATCATTATTCCCAAAATATGAAATATTATCTTTATACGGCACATTCGTCTCTGTCACAAGTGTTGAGTAAGGAGCCACTAATTTCATAACATCCTTTAGAAGTTTTACCAATTCATGTGCTTTTTTAAGATGAAAACAACTCGTACCAAGCTCCTTCCACACAAACCCTACTGCATCAAGTCTAATTATCTCAACTGAATTTGAAAGATAAAGCAACAGTATATCCACCATCTCAAGAAGAACATCAGGATTTTTAAGATTCAAATCAACCTGATCTGCACTAAATGTCGTCCACACATACTTTACTCCCTTCTTTGTCTTAAACTTAGTAAGAAGTGGGCTCATCCTTGGCCTAAACACTTTTGACGTATCTACTTTCTTATCAAAACTAATAAAATAATCTTTATATTTATCATCACCACTAAGAAATCCTTTGAACCACTTTGACTTTACAGATGCATGATTCACAACCAAGTCTGCCATTAATCTATATTTCTTACCAATCTTCCTAATATCAGACCAATCACCCAATTTTGGATTAACTTTTCTATAATCAATCACAGAAAAACCATAATCAGAACTATACGGAGAAAATGGCAAGATGTGAACCCCACTCACACTATCCTTCACATGCTTTGATAAAAAACGATTAAGTGTCTTAAGAGGTTTTTCACCTCTACTTTTAATTGAATCACCATAAGTTATCAATATAGAATCTTTATTTGTAAGAGGTTGTGATGTCTTTTTCTTATCAATAATAATTTTAGAATTCTTATATTTATCAACCAAAGCCATAAACGGGACATAAACATCGTCCGTACCATAAACGTACTTCAACCGCTCTCTAATTCGCTTCGTCATTTTACTTCTTTGATAATGCTATCAATTTTCTTCTTTGACCAACCAGCCTTTACTAATTTGTCTTTAACCTCTTTAGGAGTAAACCCTTTCTTCAACTCTTTAATGATATATGGCTTTAACTTCTTTTCATCATCACCTTTCTTAAAAAAAGTTCTAATATTCTTTTCCTGTCTTATTAGAATAAAAATAACAAAATAACCTCCTAAGACCACATATAATATCATCAAAACATATTTACTCCATTTATTTTCTTCAGTAGGAACATCCCTTCTTGTAACATTGTCCATTGCCATCTGCCCCGTAACTGCATTGGTTGTAGTTGTTGATGTCGTTGTAACAATTGTTGTAGAAGTTGTTGTTGTTGTAGTAGTGGTGGTGGTAACCATTTTCTCTCCAATTAAGAAATAACTAAGACCTGGAGAATTAGCCTTAAAATATGAATACTCATTATCACTCTTTACATATCTTGTAGATAGTTCCATCCAAGAATTAACATATCTATAAAGTCTAATATTTACAGTAAGCAAATTATTTTTAAAAATCCAAGTTTTATTTATTTTAAACTCCATATCAATTCCATTGAAATCACCATTCTCTAAATTCGTATGATTAACTTCAATCAATTCATACCATTTATTCTTGAATTTATCTGAATACTTATTTGATTCAATATTTGTAATCGTAAATCTAACATCTCCAACCGAGTTCTTAACATCCATCGTCATATTCGTTAACGAAATATTCCCTCTGTTCACTCTAAGCACCCTAATCCCTTCTTGGAACGCTACCCAAGATTGAACTTTCTGATTTGGATTAGATGGCGCACTAGCTGCAGTCCCACCACCACCTGAAGGAGGAGGCGATGTTGAACAAGTTGAATCTCCACCACTACAATCATCATCAATTCCATTACCACATGTTTCACTTGCGC
>CAZYEG010000153.1:0-3718 GCA_964646365.1 uncultured Methanosarcinales archaeon | reverse complement strand
TTGATGCACTTTTCGTTCCACAAGATCATCCAGCAAGACAAATGCAGGATACATTCTTCATTAAAGATCCAGCAAAAGGAAAACTCTCACCAATCTATAAAAAAGTTAAAGCTGCGCATGAGAACGGTGGAGATACAGGTTCAAAGGGATGGGGCGGAAAATGGAGTGAAGAGATTGCAAAAGAGAACCTCATGATCACACACGATACTTACCTAAGTGCAAAAGTTCTTTCAAACATAAAAAAAGAAGATTTGCCAGTTAAAACTTTTCAGATAATGAAAGTTTTTAGAAACGAAGCACTTGACTGGAAACATTTATTCGAATTTTATCAGATTGGAGGAATTGTTGTTGATCCAGATTTAAACGTTCAACACCTTGTTGGATATTTAAAGACTTTTTTTAAGAAGATGGGGTTTTTAGATGTAAGAATTCGTCCAGCACATTTTCCGTACGTCGAGCCAGGAGCCGAAGTAGATGTTCTACATCCGGTTAAGAAACAGTGGATTGAATTAGGTGGATCTGGTATTTTTAGACCAGAAGTGGTTAAGCCTTTGTTGGGGTTTGATTGTCCCGTTCTCGCATGGGGACTGGGGTTAGGTCGAATTATATCTGAATACTGGGATATTACTGATATACGTGATCTTTACAAAAACGATCTCAAACAACTTAGAGAAATGAAATTCTATATGAAATGATTCCGGAAGTTTTCCGACGATAACCACAACCCACTGGACATATGTGCGTAGCCTTTTTATTCTCGAGTAAATTCACTTATTGAGAGCATGTAAAGCTCCAAAATAATGATAGCGAACTTAATTATTGAGGGGATAATATGACATTTGATTTATTTAGGTTAATAAACTATCATACAACCGTCCGTTCTGCAATCAGGTGTACTTTTAATTGTATTACATTAAAGAAATCATATTTGAGTTATCTAGACCATTATTCTCAAGGAGAGCTAGGGTTAACAATATCAAAAAAACTAAAGTTTGGTAAAAGTACAGTAGAAAAGTATCTAATCAAATTAAAAAACAGTAAAAAATGTTCTTTACCTTTAATTTTTATTAAAGAGTTAGCCGAGATTTTATTTTTTCCATTAAGTGAACTTAATAGTAATATATCTAGTTTGCATTTCATAGATTTTAAGTCATATCCTCTAAATGCAATAAAAAAAACAAGTATTAAATTAGCAGAATTTCTCGGAGCATTTGCTGCAGATGGTTATTTTTCGATATATGATAAGAAGATTAAAATTTCTGAAGGATATAAAGATTCACTTGAAGTATTAAAAGGTAAAATAAATGATGTTTTTGGTTATAATTCTCATCTTAGATTTTGTTTAAAAGATAACACATGGAATCTTTATATTAATTCGACAGTCATTTCACGATATTTCGAGCATATATTCAGATTCAAACTAGGTAAGAAAGCAGAAACAGTATCAATGCCTGATATTATTAAAAATGCAGATTTTTTTATCCAGAAAGCCTTTGTAAGAGGTGTTTTTACATTTGATGGCTGTGTAGACACAGCAGGATGTGTAGAATTAACCACAAAAAGCAGAAAGTTAGTTGACGATGTTGCAGAAATATTAAGAAAGGATGGAATTACATTTAAAATTAAACCAAACAAGCGAAAATATGCATGGTATTTAGAATCTGTTTCAGGAAGAAATATAGAATTACTAAAAAAATGGAAAGGCTATTTCTTTAAAGATACTGTAAAGTACAAACGACTACAATTTTTCTTAGGAGATATTAAGATTAATGAAATTAAAGAATTAGCCGGGCTATTTCCAGGAAATCATAAAAATATTGTTAGATTAATTGATGTGTATAACGTAATTAAATCCATTAAGAAAGGCGAAATCTTAGATATACAGAAAGCACTAAAAAGTAAAGGAATAAAAGTAGCCAATACAACAATTTACAAATATATTTACCTCCTTCATAAATCTAATTTTATTAAGAAAGAAAAATACTTAAAAACAACAAGTAAGAATGGTTTCTATAAGACAATTTACTACTCAAACAGCAACATTTAATAACCAAAACCACATTTCAATCCTTTATATATGGAAGAAATAATCAAAGCACTAAAATCACGAAACATGAATGGCCATCTTGCTAAAGATAAGTCTGAAGCTTTAGAAGTTGCAATTAGTTTAATAGATAAATCACAACAGATTTCGCTTGGCGGTTCACTTAGTGTAAAAGAGATTGGTCTTTTTGATGAATTAAATAATGGTAAATACAAACTAGTTAACAGATATATTGATGGTATTGATAGTTTTACAAAACACTTTATTCAAAAAAATGGTTCCACACATGGAATATTTATTGCAGGGACTAATGCTTTAACAGAAGATGGAAAAATTGTAAATATGGACGGATGGGGAAACAGAACAAACGCAATATCATATGGCCCAGATAAAGTAATATTAATTATTGGGAAAAACAAGATTGTCAAAACCCTTGATGATGCATTAGAAAGAATTGCCGATGTGGCTTCTCCTCCAAATACAAAAAGACTTAATTTTGATACACCTTGCGCAAAAACAGGCAAATGTGTTGATTGCAGAAGTCCTGAAAGGATTTGTAATATACTTAATGTTATTCAGTTCCAAAGAGAACCAGATAGAATGCATATAATATTAGTTGATGAGGAGTTGGGGTACTAATGCCAAGCGTAATATTAAACAGAAAAGTGTTTGAACAGTTAGTCGGGAAGAAGCTTCCAGAAGAAGAACTAAAAGACAGGATTTCTTATCTTGGAACCGATCTTGAAAGTATTGATAAGGATGAGATTCATGTAGAAATATTCCCTAACCGACCAGATATGCTTTCAGAGCAAGGTCTTGCACGAGCATTATCATCATTTATCGGAGTTAACACAGGACTTAAGAAGTACGAAGTAAAAAAGTCAGATTACAAATTAACTGTAGAACCATCAGTAAAAAATGTAAGACCTTACACTGCTTGCGCAGTTGTTAAAGGTTTGAAATTTACAGATGAAAAGATTAAAGAAATTATCCAGATTCAAGAAAAACTCCATATTGGTTACGGTAGAAACAGGAAAAAAGTTGCGATCGGAATTTATCCTTTTGAAAAGATCAAGATGCCTATACGTTTCATGGCAAAAAAACCTCGAGACATAAAATTTCAACCATTAGAGTTCCCAAGAGAAATTGATGGATTACAAATACTTAGTCAGCATCCTACAGGAAGAGACTATGGTCACCTTCTTGAAGGACTTGACAAATTTCCAATCTTTATTGATGCTAACGATCAAATTCTTTCTATGCCTCCAATTATCAATTCACATCCGGTTGGAAAGATTTCTGAAACAAGCAAAGATGTTTTTGTTGAATGTTCAGGATTTGACTACAAAGTTCTTTCAAAATGTCTAAACATAGTTATTGCAGCATTGGCAGATATGGGCGGTAAAATATATTCTATGGAGATTGACTTTAACGGTAAGAAAGTTGTCTCACCAAATCTAAGTCCAGAAGAAATGGACGTCGACATAGAATACATAAATAAAAAATTAGGTTTAACTCTAAAAGAAAAGGACATAAAAATACTTCTTGAAAAAATGGGCTATGGTTATACAAAGGGCAAAGCACTCATTCCAGCTTATCGTGTAGATGTAATACATCCAGTTGATTTAGTTGAAGATATTGCAATTGCATATGGTTATGAAAACTTCCCTGCAG
>CAZYEG010000152.1:0-3776 GCA_964646365.1 uncultured Methanosarcinales archaeon | reverse complement strand
TTGGATACGGATGAGGACCAAGAGCACTACCAAGTAAATAATGCGTATCCTCCACCTTTGCTGTCCAATCACGAAGCGCTTCATTAACTGCATCTTTCAAAGTCTTTCCTCCTGTTTCAACAGGATTTACTTTAGCACCAAGAAGTTTCATTCTATATACATTCAACTTCTGTCTTTCAATATCAACTGTTCCCATATAAATTTCAGTATCCAGTCCAAGCTTTGCACCAATTGTTGCAGTTGCAACACCATGTTGACCTGCCCCTGTTTCAGCAATTATTCTTTTCTTACCCATATATTTAGCAAGTAATCCTTGCCCAAGAGCATTATTTATCTTATGCGCACCACTATGCATCAGATCTTCTCTCTTTAAATAAACCTTACAACCTAATTTCTTACTCAAGTTTTCACAATAAGTAAGCGGAGTCTCTCGTCCTGCATATTCTTCTAAAAGAAATTTCAATTCTTTCTTAAAGTTCTTATCATCCTTAAACTTAAGAAAAGCTTCTTCAAGCTCAGTAAGCGCAGGCATTAATGTTTCAGGAACATACTGTCCCCCAAATTTTCCAAAACGTCCTTTCATTTATTAGCCTCTTTAAGAAACTCCTTAATCCTATCTGGATCTTTAACCATATTTTTCTTAACACCTGAATTTACATCTACACAGTATGGTTTAACAGTAGATACAGCTTCGGCAACATTTTCAGGAAAGAGTCCGCCTGCCAAAAACACAGGAACCTTAACATTTTCAGCAATCTCTCTACTTATCTCCCAATTATGAATTTTGCCTGTTCCACCAGCCATACCTTTTGAAGCAGTATCAAGAAGTAAATAATCAACATGTTTGCTATATCTTATTGCTCTTTCCACGTCTTTTGTGCCTTCAATATGAACGGTATAAGTTATTTTACTTTTGATCATTCTCCTAAGAATATCCAAATTCTCTGGTCTGATATGTGCACTTATTTGGACTATCGCTGGTCCAACATAATTAACAACTTCCGCTATATCATCTATATCGTCCTCAACTGTAACAAGTACTGTATCACATTTCAATTTTGAGACCACATTTCTTGCCTCTTCTCGTGTTATCGAATCTCTTGAATTCTCAACTTCAACAATAACTCCAAGATAATCAGCCCCAGCTTTCAAAGCCATTTTCCCAACAGCCTCATCAGTTATTCCGCAAATTTTTATCTTTGTCATAAAAGCCTCCTCAATTCTTCCTCTATATTTGATGATTTCATAAGAGCAGTCCCAATAAGTACTCCATTAACCTTATCACGAACCTTATCAACATCATCTTTTGTCAAAAACCCCGATTCAGACACTACAACTTTATCTGATGGGATTTTCTCCAATAATTCTATAGTATTGTTAATATCAATTTTAAATGTTTTCAAATCTCTGTTATTAATACCTATTATTTCTGCATTACTCTTTAAAACTCTATCCAATTCAGTACCATCATGTACCTCAACTAAACACTCCATACCAAGACTCGAAGCAATCTTCAAAAAACTCTCAATCTCAGAATCTGATAAAACAGAAGCTATCAATAACACCAAATCTGCTCCATGAGATCTTGCTTCATATATCTGATATTCATCAACAATAAAATCCTTACACAAGACTGGAACACTAACCATTGACGAAACCATCTCTAAATCAGCGAAACTCCCACCAAAAAATTTAGTATCAGTAAGCACCGAGACCCCGGAAGCATACTTATCATAAACAGAAGCAACCATAGAAACATCAACTGCTGTATTAATCTCTTTCTCTGACGGACTTTTCCTTTTGATCTCACATATAAAACCAAAATCCATCAAATTTTTCTTCAAACTTCTAACAGAACTAACCACATTATTCTTTAACACATCAATTGAAACTTTCTCTTTCCTCAAAGCAACTTCTTTTCTTTTGTGCTCAATTATTTTATCCAATATCATTTGTTCGTAAACGTAACCATTTCTTCTAACTTTTTCAAAGCCATTCCTTTATCAATACTTTCAGCAGCTTTCTTTATTCCCTCTTCAATACTCTTAGCACAACCCGCAACATATATTGCAGCGCCAGCATTTAATAAAACAACATCTCTTTTTGCTCCTTTCTCTTTACCAGACAATATTGACTTAGCAATTTCAGCATTAAAAACAGGATCTCCTCCAAGAATCTCAGAGATATCAACTATCTTCATTCCATAATCTTCAGGAGAAATTTCATACTCTTTTACTTGCCCATCAACAACTTCAGCAACTTTTGTTTTCCCTGTAAGAGCAATCTCATCTGTTCCATTACCATGAACAACCATAGCATGCTTAACACCAAGCTTCAACAAAACCTTAGCCAAAGGAACAACAAGTTCCTCAGAAAATACTCCCATCAATTCATACGGAGCTAAAGCAGGATTAGTCAAAGGGCCTAGTATATTAAACACAGTACGAACACCAAGTTGCTTCCTTGGACCAATTGCATACTTCATAGCAGAATGAAACTTAATAGCATACATAAAACCAATTCCAATTTCAGATATACAATCCTCGACCTGATCAGGTTCAAGATCAACCTTGACACCAAGTCTTTCAAGCACATCAGCTGAACCAGACTTCGAAGAAACACTTTTGTTTCCATGTTTTGCAACAGGAATACCAGCTCCCGCAACAACAAACGAAGTGACTGTAGAGATATTAAACGTTCCAGACTTGTCGCCACCTGTACCAACTATGTCAACACACTTATCTTGCCCTTTTGGTTTTATCAAAGATGCTTTCTCTCGCATAACTTTTGCACAAGCAGTAATTTCTTCAACAGTTTCTCCTTTCTCACGAAGAGCAACCAAGAATCCTGCAATCTGTGCATCTGTTGCAGCACCACTCATTATTTCATCCATAACTTCATAAGCTTCATCTTCTGAAAGATCTTTTTTATCAATAACCTTTGTAATTGCTTCCTTAATCATTTTGACCTCCTCAATAATATTCTCAATCATCTTACCGCCAAGCGGAGTTAGTACAGACTCTGGATGAAACTGTACACCATACGTACTACCATAACTCACACCCATAACTATACCATCACTTGTTTTTGCAGTGACCTTCATGTCCGTTGGCACTTTTAATGCACACAGACTATGATATCTTCCCACTTGGAATTCATCTGGAATAGAATTAAACACTCCAACTCCATCATGTTCAATTATTGACGGTTTCCCATGAAGTGTCTCAGAGCATTTGCCGACTTTACCGCCAAACGCTTCAACCATTGCCTGCATCCCAAGACATACACCAAATATCGCAACTTTGTTATGATACTTCTTTATGATCTTAATAGAATTTCCAGCCTCAGATGGCGAAGAAGGTCCTGGGGAAATCACAATCAACTTCACTCCACTTTTAACGACTTCATCAATGATCTTCATATCAATATTATTTCTGTAAACTAGTACTTCACATCCTCTCTTCTCAAACTCATCCACCAAATTGTACGTAAAAGAATCAAAATTATCAATAAAGAGCACCTTCATCTTATACCACCACACTCAATAATGGCATCAACACATGCACCCGCCTTCTTTTCAGTCTCATCAAATTCTGATGAAGGTATAGAATCATAAACTATTCCCGCGCCTGCTCTAATATACGCTTTGTCATCAACAATTTTCATTGTCCTTATGGCAATACACGTCTCCATATCTTTTGAAGGAGTTATAAAACCAACAGATCCGCCATAAAAACCACGACGATTCTTCTCAACTCCACGTATCAACTTCATTG
>CAZYEG010000151.1:0-3777 GCA_964646365.1 uncultured Methanosarcinales archaeon | reverse complement strand
CACGCTCCTCAGAATTAAAACCATGCTTCTCTATTGTCTCCCTAAATTTTAATATATAGTCGCTCATAAATCTAACACCACCGTAAGTATGTATCCTTCATCTGTTTTTTTTACTTCCATATCATTGTATGTCACTGATTTGACATTACCAGAAATTTCATAATTCTTAAAATAGTCACCGTGAGCTGTACATGTTAACACAAAACCATCATCTTCAACAATCGTCAAATCTTCAATTTTTGAAAGTAGAAATCCATCAACATCAAGCAAAAAAAGCAACTCTTCCAGATAATCATAAAGAAGCGATTCAATTTTCTTACCTTTTACTTCTATTTTCTTTTCAATAACAGGTTTTACCTTGTCACAATCCAATAGAAGTCCGAATGTCGCCTTACCAGCATTGACAAATGCCTTTTCCAAACTATCACCATACGCCTTAAACTTTGCATCCGCTGTATGCTCAAGATATTCAAATTCCATTCTCTAGAGGAAAGTAATTTCATTTATAAAGCTTTAGCCTATAAAATCTTAGTCGCCCCTACCCTCATAGAATCTAAATATTTTCAATGCAACAAGATATCCCGCATTCCGTCATAAATAGGAAGCATTTATAAAGGGTGGGTGATTATGAACTATTATAATCAGGACATTTTCACTCTTGTCTGCTAATACGAATCTTTGCGATTCAAGTTTGACTTTTTCTGGTTTAAAATAATAAAAATGAAAACATGTAAAAAATGTAAAGGAACGAGAATCAAATCTCGCAGAAATTACACACACGGAACAAAATCACGACCTATAACTAGTCTAGTATGCAAGGACTGTGGCTCAGCTGATATTGAAGCAAAAGTTGAGAGATTTAAAGGAAAAAGACGCTAATATGGCTGAATACAAAATTGTAAAATATTGTAGAATGTGCAGAAAAAGGTTTGTGGTCAACAAAGGACAATCTAAAATCTATTACTGTGAAGAATGTCAAAACAAAGTCAATCAGACTCAAGAAGAATAGAACGGAGGTGAAAAAATATGAAAGGTACCGTTAAATTTTTCAACGATATGAAAGGTTTTGGCTTTATTTCCGGCGAAGATGGCAAAGAATACTTTGTACACCAGACTGGTCTAAAAGAAGGCGTAGTAATAAACGACAACGATTCAGTTGATTTCGAAGTTGAACAAGGGGACAGAGGTCCAAAAGCTGTTAGTGTTAGTAGAGAAGAATAAGTTTTATATTCCTAGATACTCATAATTTATTTTTTTTATCTTTCTTTTTTTTACTTATTATCGCCAAAATATATATTATCTTTATCTCTTGTGATTTTAATCGTTAATCTACCCTTCTTTTTACAATCAGGAACAACAATACTTCTTTCACCACAAACAGCAATTTTTTCTTCAAGAAATCTTCCATCACATTTGACTGAAGCTTCGACGACATCATCCTTCTTAAACGGTTTTTCCATCGCTTTTGCTTTAAAGAACGGGATATCAATTTTTGTAAGATTCATATCATACTTTTTTTCCCAAGCATGAAGTTTCTCAAAAAACTTATCAAACGGAACCTCTTTTACTGGCTTCTTTCCAAATTTATATCTTAAATAATTCTGAATTCCTAATCTTATCCTATTTTTAACTTCTAGAGATTTTATCCACTTTACTATCTCTTCACAGTCATCTTCATTAAGACCACTCATCATGACCGGAGCAACAATTAAGTCAATCCTATCTGCAATATATGGAACTAATTCCTTTATCTTATCAACATCATAAACATTTCCAGCAAGATCTCTTGCCATCTTTTGATCAAGTGAATTTAATGATAGATTTATTCTTGTAATCCCCGCAGCAATTAATTCATCAACTTTCTCCTTAGTAAGCAACTGCCCATTTGTATCAATAGATATTGTTGAAACGTTCTTAAGACCAGAAATATCCTTTATCAACTTATTTAGCGGTGCATAAAGCAAAGGTTCACACTGACCCGCAATGTGTGCTTCAATCTTATCCACACCTTTAAATTCGACCAACTTCTTAAACTCTGAAAACAGATACTCTTCCTCAACTACAAAATCTTTCTGTCTCTTATTCTCGTCAACAGAACAATAAACACAATCCAAATTACAACCATTCATCGGCTTTAATTCAATTATATTTGTACCTCTATCAACAATACCAAAGTAATTCGTACCAATTAATGGGATTCCACCATTCTCATGGACATAAATTGCTGGTTTTTTAGTAATATTATTAACCAAATTCGGAAAATATCGGTCTAATATGCCCCGGAAACGTCTCATAATACGTCTTTCATTATCGCCTTCAAATATGAGCTTCCCATCCTCAACTTTAAATTTTCCAATACGGTCTAAATCGACCTTCGGAATATTAAAAGAAAAAATCTTGTAGAACTGCGATTTAACATCAGTATCACCATCAAAGAATCTAATGTTTTCAAACTCTATAACTACCATTCTAGCGGTTTTCAGAGATCATTAAAGAGATCATCCATCTCATACTTTGAGAGTTTGGTCTTGTTAAGCACGCTCATGACAGGCTTCTTTGTTCTTCCGCCAGTAATTTCATCATATACGTATTCAACATTCTCATCGTCGTCATCGTAATTAATGATGTGCTCTTTCTTTCTCCTTGTCCTCTTTTGAACTTTTTTTCTTGGCATTTTATTTCCTTTTATTATCAACTGTGTTGTTATTTTGTAATAGTGACAATTATGTAGTATATAAGTTTTTCTATTTTCTATACTATATCTACTACTTCCCCCCTTTTACTAACAAAAAGGAGGTTTTAGCAATATTTAAATATTTCCATTATTCTTTATAAACATATGAAAGACAGAAATAAAGAGATGTACTTTGTTTTTTCACTGTGTATTATATTTTTGATGGGATTAATATTAGGCGGCTACCTGTCTGTAGAGGTCCAAAATAGCCATCAGAGCTTCTTAGAAGATAACATTGAAGAATGTAATCACGAACGGTTAGTATACCAAGAGGTATGCGGATACGCTGACTACTTAATCGAAAACGAAGACGTCCAGGAATGTTATCTTGAGTGCAGAAGCTAATTAGATGTTTGATTTAGTCATCTTACAGACAAAAAAACCTTCTGTATCATTATCCTGAGGCCAAAGTCTTAGAACATTCTCAACATTAGAAAACTTCTTACCATCAAATTCTGTAACAGGTGTTGATCTTTTCAAACCATTTAACTCTATTTTCTCAACTGTCAAATCAGGAAATTTCTTAGTAATAAAATCAATCACACCTTCGTCTTCTTCTGGCTCAAGTGAACATGTAGAATAAACAAGAGTTCCTCCTGGATTAAGAAGTGTATAAGCATTTTCTAATAGCTTTTTCTGCGTTGACGCAAGTCTCTTCACCATATTAGGATTCCATATCCGCAATGTCTTGAAACTCTTCCTAATTGTACCAGTTCCCGAACATGGAGCATCAACTAAAATCTTATCAAACTTCACTCCTCGAATTGACTGCCCACCATCAAGAGAAATCAATTGATTAGTCAGTCCCTGCTTTTGAGAATTAATTCCAAGAGGCGCAAGCCTCATGCCTTTGTAATCATTTGAAACAAGCACACCCTCATTTTCCATCATAGAACCAATTTGCGTTGTCTTTGATCCAGGCGCCGCACACATGTCTAAAACAATATCACCTGGTTTTGCATCCAAAGCAAGCGGTGGTATCATAGATACTGATTCCTGAACATAAAAATATCCAAGCTGATGTTCAACTGTCGAACCAATAT
>CAZYEG010000150.1:2944-3819 GCA_964646365.1 uncultured Methanosarcinales archaeon | reverse complement strand
GAAGCTTTAGGTAAGTAGGATTCGAAAAGTTCGTAAGACCAAATTTCGGGAAACATCATAATCAAATAGTAGTTGCCTAAATGTCCGCCAAAAAAACAATGGTAGTCAGATTCACTAAAGTCTTTTATTTCTTTAATTAGATTTTTTCCTAAGCCATCATCAACGGCGGTGATTGACCATCTGGTAGGAACTAAAGTTCTTCTTTTTTTAACACCTAAAGTTCCAACAGATAGAATTTTTGAAAGATAATTTTCATCGAAATTGTTTTCAAAGAGATAGTTCATTGCTTCGTTTGCTTTAAGGTCAGTATCGGAAAAGACTTTGTCAATTTTTGTTGGGATTTTTGGATTCTCGGTAAGGTCGACGCTTTTTAGTCCGGCGTTTGGTCCCATTGGCATGATGTCTCCACCGAATTGGACACGAAACGATGGTTTTCTTTCTAAGTTTATTTCCACATCTACAGGTTTTCTTGCCATTGCAACTTCTTGTGATGCAGCAAGTGTTTTTCCATCGTTTACTTGGATTGGCGATTTGAAACGGGAGTTTACTAGTGACCCTCTTAATCCAACAACGGACTGAACAGAATAATTTTCGTTTGCCCACATACGTGGTGCATCATATTTCGCAGTTTCTTTTTCTTCAGGTGGAGAGAGTATTCCTACGTTTACATTAGGCCAGCCGTGACGACCGACAAAAACGGATGGAGCTTCGCCAAAGAAATAATCTTTTCCCATAGATTTTTTTACTTTAAACATTGCTTGAGATTTCTCATAGATTGGACAAAATGTTCTCCCGCAATATTTTTTTGGGTTAGAGCCCTTGCAGATAATGCAGTTGTTTTCTCGGTTTACGTGCATGTTAAATAATAATCTGGA
>CAZYEG010000150.1:0-2934 GCA_964646365.1 uncultured Methanosarcinales archaeon | reverse complement strand
TATATATATTTAATCATTTTTAAGTAGTTAAGATGGCATTTAGGCTTACTGAGACAAGAAGGTCACATGATCTCGAAGGTCGGCTTAATATTGGACATTTAACAGATGTTGCAGTTGGCGATGATGGTCTGATATGGGCATTGGCTGATTTTGCAAGAGAAAACTGCGCAGTAAGTATTTATGACTCATTACTAAATTCTGTTAGTTTTGATTCTGCTGGCGTTATTTTAAAAAATTTTGATTATTTACCAAATCCTTCGGCAATTGATGTGGTTGATGATTATGTGTTTATTCAAGATGTTCGGCCCGGTGTAGCACCAATTAGAAAAATTAAAATTGGAACTTCTACTAAAAAAGAGTATGAAAGTTTTGATTTATTTCAAAATATAAATAGAATTGAACATGATGAAGATTTTTTGTATTTGTTAGATACTGAGTGGGGAGATTTGTCTTTAATGGATTATGGAATGCAATGTGTTGATTCTAATTTTCTTGATCGTGTCGTAGATTTATGTAAGATGGGAAAGCACGTTGTTGCGGTTAGAGAGTTTGAAGTTGGAGGAGTTTACCAAGTAATAGATGTTTCTGAAAAAAATACAGAACTAACAAAAGTAAGTTTTGGATATGATAATCAAGGGTTTGCGGTTACACCTACAGGAGATATTCTTACATATGTAAATGATAGAACTCCTGCAAGTATTGTTGCATTTAATCCAGATGGTGGAGTTTATGGTTCTGTTAAAACAGATTTTACAATAATTGATAATATAGAAATTGTTCCAAGTGGGGAATTACTTGTTACAGGTCGAACAGAAGAACATCCAATAAGTCCTAGACCTCTTGTAGACGGTGGTGGATATGCAATTGCATTATATGATATGGTGATGGAATAAAATGAGTCTAAAATTAATACTTGAGGATTCGATGGAGTTTTTGACAGCTAGATTGTCTGATCATAGAATCAATAATATGTCTGTAGAAAAAGATGGAGATGAAATTGAGTTTATTGTTGCTTCTCCATATATGGATCCTCAGATTGCCTGGTTTAATGATCTTTCTTGTTCTTTCCAACTACCGCCACATCAAAATATGACAGAATTTCCAGTAGCAGTAAATAGATTAGGTGATAGAATTTATGTTTCTGATGATCAAAAGGAAAAGAAATTCCCGGATGGATATGATGGTATGAAAGATCTGGTGAGTGTGCATGACTGGTGGACTGGAAACACAATTGATAATATTTTAGGCGTTGCTGTAAATAAAATACAAAACAATGGAAGATATGTTTTGATGATGGGCTTTTGTGAAGGCCATGATGCAACGTATGCTTTGCTAAGTCATGATCCGGAGGAACAATATCGGACGGATGAAGACCCTTTTTCAATAGAGCTTGCAGATAATGTTGTTGATATTACAAGACAAGGAGATACTGTTTATGCTTTTAGAAGAGTGTCAAATGGTAAATACCAATCATATGCTCATGGTATGGATGGAAAGCTTGTCCCAGGAAAAACATTTAATCTTCTTGGATCAGAACAATTAGAGGAACCACTTTTTGCTGTAGGTAAAGAAGGGTTGATTTATACGGTAAGAAATGGAGACCATCAATCAACATTAGAGGTTGTTGATCCAGAAGGGAAACATCCGTTGACTGCTTCTTTGCCGTTTGAGCATGTGGATTGTGTCACAGGAGACCCATCAGGTAATGGTTTTTTTCTTGCAGGAAAGTCTATGCATTATGTAAGAGGAGAAGACGGTCCTGTGCTTCCTTATCAAATATGTAAGTTTTCAGTCGAATAAAAACACTTATATAACATCTTTTCTTCTCAAATTTCATGCCAAATACAGGAATAGATTACAAGAAAATCAGAGAAGAGTTGGATATGTGTAAGAAGCCATTATTCTTATATCATGACGATGCTGATGGATTATCAAGTTTTCTATTATTATATAGATACAAGAAGGAAGGTCAAGGTTTTATTGTGAAACAGACTCCTGTGATTGATGAGAGATTCCTAAGAAAGGTTGAAGAATATCAGCCAGATAAAATTTTCATAGTAGATATTGCTAGAGTTGAAGATTCATTTACTGATAATGTACATGTCCCTATAATATGGATAGATCATCATGGTCCGTATGATGCAGGAAAAACTAAGTATTTTAATCCAAGACTTAAGGATCCGTCACTTAATTTGCCGGCATCTTATTTGTGCTACAAGGTTGTAGAGCAAGATTTGTGGGTTGCTATGACTGGGATTGTTGGCGACTGGGTGTATCATGAGGAGACGTATAAGAAATTTGCAGAAGAGTATGCAGACCTTTTGTCAGTTGATGTAAAGACTCCAGAAAAAGCGCTATTTGATACGAAGATTGGCGAGATGGCAAAGATTTTCAATTTTGTTCTTAAGGGAGATGTTAAATCTGCTCTTCAATGTGCGAAAGTTCTTACAAGAATTAAAGATCCGTATGAGATATTTAATCAGACAACATCACAGGGAAAATATATCTGGAAGAAATATAAGAAAGTTGCAGATATGTATGATAGTCTTTTGGCTGATGCAAAAAAATCAGAAAGTGATGAGAAAGTAATTTTGTTTAAGTATTATGAGGATAAGACGAGCTTTACTGGAGAGGTTGCAAATGAATTGTTGTATAGAAATCCGGAAAAAATAATTATTATTGCTAGAATGAAAGGCGGTGAAGCTAAATGTTCAGTTCGTTCTGGGAAAAATATAATTTTGCCACCTTTACTTGAAAAAGCTATGATGAATCTTGGTGGAAGATCTGGTGGTCATGAACATGCGTGCGGAGCTGTGCTTCCTGAAGAAAATCTAAAAGAATTAATAGAAAATATAAAAAAAGAAATCTAAGCGATTTCAACAATTTTAATTTTAAAGTTTAGAACTTTTCCTGCTAATGGGTGATTAAGATCAA
>CAZYEG010000149.1:342-3842 GCA_964646365.1 uncultured Methanosarcinales archaeon | reverse complement strand
GATAGCTGCGGCCCGAAGATGTGAGAAGTAAACGTACGAGAAGGTCTTGGTGGGGTATACCATGCGAAAGCGGAACATCAAACATGTAAAATCTTCAAGACACTTATGACAAACAAATGTAATTATGATTGTAAATACTGTTCGAATGCTAAATGTGGTGCAAAAAATAAGACGGAATATGAGCCCGAAGAATTGTCAAAATTGTTTAAACAACTTAGATTAAAACTCAATGTGAATGGACTGTTTCTTAGTTCGGGTGTGTCAAAAGATGCGGATACAACAACTGAAAAAATGATTGAAGCAGTAAAACTTGTGAGAAAAGATTTTTCTGGATATTTACATTTTAAGGTTCTTCCGGGTACGAGTTATGATCTAATTAAGCAAGCTTCTGAATTATCTACCAGGATGAGCATAAATATTGAAGCACCAAGAAAGGATGTTTTATCTGAGCTATCTACATGTAAAGATTATAAGATTGACATCTTAAGAAGACAAGCGTGGATAAAGAGAATGGGGCTTGGAGCGGGACAAACAACACAGATGATTGTTAACGACATGGCGACTGACAAAGATGTAATAAAGATGGCTTCGTGGGAATATGATAAGATGGAGTTAAAAAGAGTTTATTATTCTGCGTTTACACCTGTAAAGGGTACTGAACTTGAAGGAAAGATGCCTGAATCAATGACAAGAGAAAGACATCTCTACAATACAGATTTTCTCATGAGAGACTATGGGTATAGTGCAAAAGAATTCTACCAAATAATGGACGATGGGATGCTTCCAAGCGAAGATCCTAAACTTGCACTTGCAAGAGAGACAATTGACTCGCCGGTCGACATAAATGAGGCTGTGTATGAGGAGTTGATTAGAATTCCTGGGATTGGACCAAAGAGTGCAAGAAGAATTACGGCGAGAAAACAAAAGATAAGAAAATATAGAGAATTAAAAGAGATTGGATGTCGAGTTAACATTGCTAGACCGTTTATCTCTGTTGACGGAAAAAGTCAGACTACACTAAATCATTGGTGAAGGAATTCAACTCCGTGATTTTGACAGATTACTGCAAGTTGGATTGCTGGCTCATCAGATTTCCCAAGACCACATCTTTGATCTATAGTTACATATGCTTCTGAAAAATCAGAATTATGATCTGATTGTACGGGATATTCTGAACAGCACGGTGGACGATCCGGGTTGTCTCTTATCATACAATGTTTACTATTAGGGTCGTATTGTGGACAGGCTTGATCTTTTAGTTCAAATTTTTCTGTTTTTGGATTGTAATATGTTTCATCTGGGGTGTAACCTAAAACTGCTGCAATCTCGTCTTCTGTACCACTCAAGTAATGCCCACTAAAATCACAGCATGTGGATGCACATTCTTCTAAGCAAAATGGTGAGAGGTACTCTGCTTTCCATTCTTCAATGCCTACCATAAGCTCTTCCCAAGCTTCCTGTGTGGTTTTTTGTTTTTCATCACCCATAATAGATGTAATTCTAATTTCATTTTTAAATGATTAGGGACATCATTTATAAATGATTAAAAAATAATACCTGTTATGTTAGTAAATGACTTGGTAGAACTCTATAGAAAGGTGTCAACTACACTCCCAGATGATGTTTTGAAGAAATTGAAGAGCATTAAAGAAGATGGTATTGCTGCTGAAAACATGGCACAGATACTAAAGAATGTTGATATTGCGGAATCTAAAGTTCGCCCGATGTGCCAGGATACAGGAACTCCTACGTTTTATGTGAAGTATGGTAGAGAGTACACTCAGAAACAGATTAGAGAAGCAGTAGTTGAAGCAACAAAGATTGCTACATCAAAGTTTTACTTAAGACCAAATGCTATCGATGTCAAGACTGAAAAGAATACGGGTGATAATATTGGAGAAAGTTTTCCTGTAATTCATTTTGAAGAAGTTGAAAAAGGATTAGTTCTTGAATTATTGTTGAAAGGAGGCGGTTCAGAAAATGTCGGTCAGACTTACAAAGTTTCTGGAAAAGATCGAGAGATTGGTTGTGTTAAGAAGCTTGTAGTGGACGCTGTTGTGAAAGCTCAAGGGAAAGCATGTCCGCCGTATTTTATCGGTGTTGGAGTTGGCGGCACAAAAGAAATGGTTACACATATTGCGAAAAAGCAATTGCTCCGAAAAATTGATGATTCTGATGATTTTGAAAAAGAAATCTGTAAGTCTGTGAATGAGCTTGGTATCGGCCCGATGGGGATGGGAGGTAAAGTTACATGTCTTGGTGTAAAAGTTGGAACGTGCGCAAGAATCCCTGCATCGTATTTTGTTGATGTATCTATTAATTGTTGGGCAGTAAGACGAGGTAGTCTTTCATATGAATAAATTCAAATTGAATATTCCTGGAAATATTGAAGATCTTCGTGCAGGAGACAAGGTGCTACTATCTGGCGTAATTGTTACTGCAAGAGATAGGGCGCATAACTGGTTGATTGAGAAAAAACAAGATGTTTCTATAAATGCTGTTTACCACTGTGGTCCTGTTATTGATGGCGATAAAGTTGTGAGTGCTGGACCTACAACATCAGCAAGAATGAACGAGACTGAATGCGAAGTAATTGAGAAGTATGGTATAAGTGTTGTTATCGGGAAAGGCGGAATGAGTGATGAAGTTCATAAATGTATGATAAAAAATAAATGTGTTTACCTTTCTGCTCTCGGTGGTGGAGGTGCAATACTTGCGGATTCGATAGTTGCGATAAAGGATGTTAAACAAAAAGAGTTTGGAGTTCCTGAAGCATTATGGTTCTTTGAAGTGAAAGATTTTCCTGTAATAATTGCGATGGATATTCATGGCGGCAATATTTTTACTGATGTTGAAAAGAAAAGTAAAGAAAATATGAGCAAAATTCTAAAATGAAAGTTGGAGATATTAATTTTAAATCAAATGTTTTTTTGGCACCTCTTGCAGGTATAACTGACTTGTCTTTTAGGATGAGATGTTTATCTTATGGTGCGGGACTTGTGGTAATTCCAATGATCAATGCCAATGCAGTTGTTCGTGGAAACAATGCGACATATGGGCTATTAAAAACTATTCCTGAAGAGACACCAAAGTCTGTACAACTATTTGGTTCACGTGTTGATGTGATTAAGGAGGCTGCAAAAAAAGTTGTTGAGATGACTAAGTGTGATATGATTGACTTTAATATGGGGTGTCCTGACAGACTGATAATTGGCCAAGGTTCTGGGGCTGCTTTATTGAAGAGGCCTGGAAAGATAAAAGAGATTGTTTCTGGTTTAAAATCAGTTGTTGATGTTCCTGTTTCTATTAAAATAAGAATTGGTGGAAGTGAAAAAAGCATAAATGCCATCAAAAATGCAAAAATAATTGAAGAAGCTGGAGCAGATATGTTGACAGTTCATGGACGTACCGTTGCGCAAGGATATTCTGGAAAAGCTGACTGGGAAATGATAAAACAAGTCAAAGAAAGTGTGTCAATCCCTGTGGTTGGCAATGGAGAC
>CAZYEG010000149.1:0-332 GCA_964646365.1 uncultured Methanosarcinales archaeon | reverse complement strand
AGTATGATTGAGAAGAGCGGAGTGGACGCAGTCATGATTGGTCGTGGTGCGCTTGGAAGACCGTGGATATTTAGTGGAGAAAGAAAAGACGCGTTATACGAACTCGAAAAATATCTTGATAATGTGGAAAAATATGGTGACTTTAATTTTCATCGTGTAAAGCAACACGCACTATATTTTACGAAAGGCATAGAAGGAAGTACGGAAATAAGAAGAAAAATTACGCAAACCTCATCCGTTTCTGACATTCGGGATATATTTAGCACTATTAAGAAATAAACTTTTTAAATAATAATTCATTCTTCTTTTTCTTAGAAATGATGCAGAAATAT
>CAZYEG010000148.1:0-3849 GCA_964646365.1 uncultured Methanosarcinales archaeon | reverse complement strand
CAGTCTCAAGGCATGGCTCCGCCACCAAGTAATTTTGGACCGCCAATACCAGGACCAGCTCCTATGGGAAGTGATCCATTTGCTGAGTCAAGTGCGCCACCTATACCAGGAGGAAATACGCAACAGCAGCCAGGCTTTCCACCTCCGCCACCTTCAATGGGAGGAGATTTTCCGTCACCACCATCACTTGGGGATGCTGCACAATCTAAGAAAGGACTATTTGGCAAGTTCAAAAAATGAAGGAAAATTATAATCCAGCTTTAGTAAACAGGGTATTTAAACATCTATGTATGGCTTATTCTAAACTTGAGAATCAACCAACAAAGGAAAAAGAATACACACAAGTCCGAAGACATGGTGCTAGCATACAAAATGAACTTTTTAGAATTGAAGATGAATTAAAAGAAGCAATTAATAATAAGCCAGAAGAGGACTCTTATGCTAAAATTCTTGAAAAGATTAATTCTATGGATAGAAAAATAAATCAATATATCGATAATAAATCTTCTAGAGAACAACGTTGGAAATCACTTGAAGAAAAGATTAGACGATCATCAACTAAAAGTAATTCTGAAATGATTATGATTGAAAAGAATCTTGAAGCTTTAGAAGAACGTTACGCAGAACTGTCAAAATCTCTTGGTGGAAATGATGAACGTATTCAGAAGATTAAATCAACAATTGATGTAACAAAGAAAAAAATAAAGAAAAAGAAAACAAAGACTTAGATGTCTTTGCCCATAAGTGTTGTTCTCTTATTGCCTTTTGCTCTTTCACAGCCTTCTTTAATTAAAGCAACTACTTTTGCGTTTAAAGCGTCAGCTACATCTCCAGCAACATTAAAACCTTGTGCAATATCCTTTATTTTTGCTTTTACTACTACCATTTCGCTCATTTATAAGCACCTCCAATATCTAACTTGATTTCAGAGACAGGACTATTTAAATCTTTTTATTTTAATGCCTCTAAATGGCTTTCAGAGACCTTCCTTTGCCCTTTTTCAAAAGCATACTTAATAACATCTTCACAATTTGATAAAAGAATTCTTGGGTTTTTTCCAGAAAGATGATATATTTTTTTAATTAATGAATCAGTGATTATTTCTGTGCCTTGTAGTCTTTCTTTAATAAGATTAATACCTTGCTCTTCAGAGATTCCTTTTAATGTAATATGCATGTCAATCTTAGATTTCATCTCTTTTGGGAATGATATCCTATCATGACTGGATGAAAAACAAATTACAGATTTAAAGAAATTGTCCATGTACCCCTCGTAGACTTCTGAAAGTTCATCCTCAGACAGTTCATGAACTTCATCAAGCATCAATATGAGATCTCTATTCTTCTTCTTAAAAATTCTAGACAATAATGTACCGGACTTAACAATCATATTATCAACATCAAGATCATGATCATAACGGTTGCAACTGCAAAAAATAAGTTTCTTTTTTCCAGAAAACCTTCTGATGAGATGCTTAATGATTGTTGTTTTACCAAGCCCGTACTCGCCTGTAACAAGAATTATCTTACCTTCGCTGATACCTTTGAATAGATCTTTAAGCTCCTCTTTGTATCCAAAAATGGTTGGCTCTAGTGGCTTGATACTAAGAGGGTTATCATAAAATCCAAATTTTTCATACCAAGTTGCTTTACTCATCTAGAATCTCCCTTAAATTTGGTACAAATATTTTCTTTTTCCCGCTAGACTCTGCAGTCTTAAACACATTCATGCAATTTACAAGAAACTCTTTAGGATTATAATGTGAAAGTGAATAAAGCTTGTTGACAGTAACATTGTCCATGAGGTCATTCTCTTCAATTCTAGAAAAAAGGATCTTAGCCCCTGTATTATTGTTTAGCCTTGGCAATTCTATTCTTCTCTTGCCGATTCTATGTCTAAGACTCTCTGGGATCTGAACCTGATTCCAGCTGTCAGAAGTAAAAACCACTGATTTAATATGATTTTGGTCAAAGAAATATTTGATCCTCTCTGAATTTTTTTTACTTAGGTAGCCGATATTATCAAGAAGCACGATCATATTACTTGGAAGAATCTTAAACACTCTCCCCATTAGACCATAACGAGCTGTAAGAAGCTTTTCAATATTGACTCTCTGTTTTAATTTTTGACAATCAAGATATATTACCCTCTTAAGGCCACGGAATTCTTTGATGAGCTTTAGTAAAAGCGATGTCTTTCCCATCCCTTCTTCCCCTTCAATGAATACCATACTTCCTGAAGAAACAAAATATATTAAATCTGAAAGAATTTTATCATAACCCACGAGAGGCATGTATGATTTCGGTTTTGTTGAGAATATGTCTTCGTAATAATCGGTTTCTTCATATTCTTGGAATTCGTTATCGGTTTTTTCCATTTTCCTCTCTGTTAGGTCACCTCTTTTATAGTCACAGGACCTCAAAACACCAGATCCTGTTTTTCGGGTTCACCGAACTGAACAGAAACGTTCAATGTATGAAGATTGGAGAATATTGCAGGATATATAAAGATTTCTTAACTCAAACACATAATATTTATAAAATAGAAACATAATTGATGAAATAATGAAACAACGACTTATTATATTCATGTTAATATTTCTGCTCGGCACTATTTTTGCTGGAGCACAAGATGTCTACTTAGAATCAGGTAGTAAAGAAGTATTCTTTTTTTACAGCGAGACCTGTCCACATTGCCAGGCAGAATTGAAGTTTCTAAAAGATTTAGAAGCAGAATGTGGTGATATTAAAATCTATTATTTACTCTCAGCTGAGAATGAGGTTTTACTTGAGGAGAAGGCTGCACAGTATGACACACTTACGACCGCAGTGCCAAGGACTTTTGTTGGAGATAAAGCTTATATTGGTTTTTCTCCTGACAATGGACCACTTGAATACAGCGAAATCTATAAGGCCCATATTGGATATGAAAATCAAATAAAATCTGCGATATTAAACTTATCAAAACATGACCATCAAAAATGTAATGATGATGTGAAAGATGTACCAAAACTGGGAGTCATACATTATATTGTATTTTTGTTCATTTTAATATATGGATTATCTTTCTTTATATTTCATAAAAAGTTTAGAACAAACAAACAATTCCAACGATATTGGATATCTTTTTTTGTATTAATTATTATTATTGGGCTTTTCTTTTTCATAAAATCTTTTTCAGAGGTGGCAATAAAGGATTTCGCTTTATCTTTACCGTTTCCATTATTCACTTTTATAATTGCACTTGCTGATGGATTTAATCCATGTGCTTTTACAGTTCTAATTATTCTACTTTCACTTCTCACATATACAAAAAGAAGAAAAGATATGATGACTATTGGTCTTACATTCATAATTACATCGGCAATAATGTATTTTATTTTCATAATGGTGATGGTCTTTCTTGGATCATGGGCAATGGAAAAATACAGTAGCACAATAATGCTTGTGCTTGGTCTTGGAATCGGGGCTGCAGGTCTGATTAACATGAAAGACTTTTTCTTTTTTAAGAAAGGAATCTCTCTTTCAATATCTGATAAAGATAAGATGACTTTTACAAAAAAAGCTAGAAGTATCGTAAATAAACTAAAAGACAGTAATGATTTAAAATCATTTACTATAGCTGTGTTTGGAACTATTTTACTTGGAATTTTTGTAAACCTTATAGAACTTGGTTGCACTGCAATACTTCCTGCAATCTATATGACGTCATTGATTAATACAATGGGCACAACGCTTACAATAAATCATATATTTTGGACTGCATTTTATTCTATTGTTTATATTTTGCCACTCTTAGCTATACTTTTGAATTTTATCTATTCATTTAAATCAACAAGGCTTACTGAAG
>CAZYEG010000147.1:0-3855 GCA_964646365.1 uncultured Methanosarcinales archaeon | reverse complement strand
ATTAGGTTTTTATTGAAATTAAAAAGATACTTACCAGAACTTATTGAGAAGTTACAGTTTGTATAGTTAAACACTTGTAATTAAGAGTTTATTACAATTTAGTTAATTGTCAAAATATTAGATATAAAAATCAAAAATAGAAGAAATAAAAGGGACGGAGGTATAAATATATTTACATTTAGTGTTGTAATGTCGAAAAAAACGGTGAAAATGGCGAAAACGGTGAAATAAAATTCTTTTTAAGAAAAAGAATTACAGATCGATTGTGTTAAATGATAATAAATACAATGTGATACCATGTTTAGACTTCTTTTTGCAATATTGGCAAAGTATTTGCATACATACTTTTGATAATCATATCGATAACTAGTTAAAACATAAAAAACAGAAAGGAGAAAAGTAGAATTTATTATTATTTTTCATAATTTATAAAATAAGGAGTTATTTAAATGTTAAAACAAAGCAAAAAAACAATCATTCCAATATTAGCGGCAATATTAAGTATTGCCTTACATATAGGTTGTGATAATGCAACTTGGGAAGATGCAGAACCTATAGATTCATTAAGCCATTCTCTAACTAAAAGTAAAACAATAAGTGGTATAGTTTCCCGAAAAGGATGGAGACATCATGGTCCATTCAGTACTGTATCTACATTTAAAGTTGAAATGACAGGTACTGGTGACGCAGATCTTTATGTGAAAAAAGGTAGCAGACCATCATCTAGAAGTTATAACTGCCGTCCTTACCGTTCAGGCTCTAAAGAAACATGTTCTTTAAATGGATCGGGCAAATATTTTGTATCTGTTTATGGTTATTATAATGGTAGTAGTAAATATCAGCTAAAAATATCATACAATACTAATTCAAATAAACCAGTTGCAGTAGAACAACATGCACCAAGCATTAGTGGTGTGAAAAAAAGCAAATGGATAAATATTAGAAATAATTGGATAAATCTGGCATATGAAGTTATTGATGGCCAGGTAATTATTGAAGGTGACATGATTCTTGGTAATGAAGATGAATTGAATACTTACTGGAGCAGTTTAAATGACAATTCTAATGATTATGATGAAGAATCTCACAGAATAGGAGTTTTAAAACAAAGTTTAGTGGTTAGAAAAGGTTCAAAATATTTGTGGGAGAATGGTGTGGTACCATACACAATAAGCAGTACCTTAACAACTATGAATTCCAGTGCGTCTGTACCAGTAACTACAATGGATGTTCTTGTTCAAGATGCTATTAATCATTGGGAAAATAATACAAATATTCGTTTTAGACCTAAAACTTCCAGTGATACTTCTTATGTTAAATTCAAAAAATCAAGTGATAATGGTTGTTCTTCTTCTGTTGGAAACCAAGGAAAAAAGCAATACATTCATCTTGCTTCATGGTGTGGAGTTGGAAGTATAGTTCATGAAATTGGCCATGCTGTAGGTATATGGCATGAACAATCAAGATGTGATCGGGACAATTATATTGAAGTTTTAAAGGCTAATATAATAAATAGTAAGGAACACAACTATAAGAAACACTGTGCTGATGGTATAGATCTTGGAGCTTATGATTATGGTTCTATTATGCATTATCCATCAGTTAATGGTTTTAGTGAACAAGATGCTTTAGGAAATTATCTACCAACTTTTAATGTATTACAACCAGTACCAGCTGGTGTAACCATAGGTCAAAGAAATGGACTTAGTGCTAATGATATATTACAAATTCAACGATTGTACCCATATAATGCAGCTCATTCAGGAGGAAGTTCATGGGGAGAAGGTAATTATGCAACTTCAATAGCTTTTGGAGATGTAGATGGAGATGGACGAGATGAAGTAGGTATTACAAGAAAATCTGGTTCAAATGATAGATATTGGATTTTAAATGATAAAAATGCAGGGTTTGGCACTTTACATAAAGGCGGTTCAGGATGGGGTTCTAGCAACTATGCAACTTCAATAGCGTTTGGAGATGTAGATGGAGATGGACGAGATGAAGTAGGTATTGCACGTAAAGCTGGTTCAAATAGCCGCTATTGGATATTAGATGGTTTTGGTGCTTATGGTCAAGGTGGAGGTGGTAGATGGGGTTCTAGCAACTATGCAACTTCAATAGCATTTGGTGATGTAAATGGTGATGGCGATGCTGATCTTGGAATTGCACGGAAGGCTGGTTCAAATATGAGATACAAAGTACTGGAAGTTAATGTTCCATAAAGTTTTTTAATAACTACAACATTTTGAATGAATAGTTGAAATTATAAAAAGATAACAAAATAAAAAATGCTTGGTCAATTCAATTCTCTTTGTTCAATAGCTATCCTTGTACACATTTAAAATTGATATGAATCTCACCTGTAATCTCATTACCACATGCAGTTGGACAAAGGAAAATTATGGTTGGGGAATTATTATCATCAAAGTACCATGTAGAATCTCCATTACATTCCTGTTCTGAATTAACACGCTGTAAATGAACTTCTGTTTCTTGCCCATTTTCTGTAATGGTCATATCAACGTCTATTTGTGAGAAATCTACAACTAACCCATCTGGTGTTTCTGGTATTGAATATGCACAGGGCATTGAATTTGAAGTAAGCACATTTTCTGCTATTGTCTGAAATATTGAATCCCAGTCTGCAGTACAAATTTCACTAAATATTCCATCTGTGTGTTCACTGAGTTTTATATACTGTTCACCATGACTTACAGCATCACCATAAGGTCCGCTGCAGCCTTTTTCCATTCCCCAGAAATTTTCGTAGTAATCAGAAACAATACTGTGAAAGATCCATCTGAAACTTAGTCTTGGATTATCCAGTTGAGTTATTCTTTGTTTAAATTGATTAGAACTTAAAGATGATTCATCATCACTAACAGCAATGAAATGTACCATTGAATCATCCCTTATAAAATCCCGGTAATCGGGATAAGTATTTAATATTACTTCCAGTCCATCATGACTGCCTACATGCTGTCTGACATGACGGTAAAATTCACCATCAGTGTCAGGACATTCATCTGAGCTGGAAAGAGGAGGTCCTATACAAATATCAAATGTGTGTCTGCCAAGTGTTTCTTTGTCAGCTATGACAATAACATGATAATCAATACCAGATGCTCCAATAAAAGCAGCAAAATCATTCATTCTTTGATTTATTAAATCTACTTCATCGCCCATACTTCCTGAGGTGTCTATCATCCATACTATATCTACCGGTAGTTTTACAGACTGAGCTTCTGAAGTTATTTCAAAGCAGTCATAGCCTGGAGAAGAATTATTACTTGAGTCTGGTTGTTCATTATCATTAGAATTTGATATGTCAGTTGAATTTGATGAATTTGTTAAATTATTTGACTGATTATTTATTTGTTGATTATTGCTTGAGGAATTTTGACTATAATCAGGTAAAAAATTATTATTAGTCGAATTATTATTATTATATCTCTGTGCAGAGTTTAGATTCCTATTATTACCTTCATCAGATGAACAGCAGTAAAGTCCTAAACTAAAAAATAAGTTAAATAGAATTATGATAAATGAAGTTTTAAGGATGTTTTTTGGATAATCTAAAACATGTTTTTGTTCAAGTTTACGATTAAATAATCCCATTTTATCACTCCTTACTATTTAATAATTGCTTTGGTATTTTGGTATTAAATCCTTTTATGCAAGGTTTTTGATGTATTTGGTATTTATATTTGAAATATAGCAATATTTAGTTTATGTGCATATACGTAATAATGGTTATTTTACTAAATAAGATTAAATAGCAAAAAAATGTAAAACTAATACAGAGCAAATCTATGTTTACTGTTATGTTATAAATCAATTGCTAATGCCTTTAAT
>CAZYEG010000146.1:0-3860 GCA_964646365.1 uncultured Methanosarcinales archaeon | reverse complement strand
TCGATAAAACACAATAAAAAGCAGGAGCCATTGGCTCCTGTATTTTATATTAAACTTTATAAACGATCTACATAAAGAACATATATATAAGTAAAATAATAATCCATCCTATAATAAAAATAATTGGTATTAAGTATTGTACATACCTAGTTAAAGACCTTTCCAGAATATCTCTTTTCTTCTTGTCTTCTTCATTGCTTTTAACGATATAACCCATCCCTAAATGATGTAATCTTTGCTCCATAGTTATTGCACTTTTTTTCCTTGTCTGTAAATAGATTCTTCCCATTCTGATTGTATATAGATATCCTAAATTGATAAGTACAACAGTTACTACCAAAAATACAAATAACGGTTTATTAAAATCACCTGTCATATTTGGTATTAAAATGGATAATATTGCTCCATTCGTAATAATCGAAAAATTAAATTTTGTCCAAGTCAACTGATCCTCATGTTTGTATAAATCAACCGATGTTTGATACTGTGCAAGTCCAACATTACTATAACTATCTAACTCCTGGTTTTTATATCTCACCATGATCAATCGATTGAGTTGATCACGTTCTGTAATTTTCTTCAATTCAATAAAGCCCATTTTTTTATGAAATAGCATTGATGTGATATTAAGTGGTTCAGTAACAATTGCTAAATAGATATCCCCACTTACTAACTTAAATAACGTAGACATCAAAAATGTACCTGTACCTTTTACACTGCTTTTGCTAGCGCATATCTGCTTCACAATAAAATCAGTAGACTTGCCATGTTTCAAAATCGTGTCCAATGAGTTTGATGGACTTCCATACATTGGAGCATAGCCATAAACAAACCCAACAACTTCATCATCCTTTATCGCAACATATAACGCTTTACTCGAATCTGCCTGAAACGCTTGATAATCTTCCAGAGTATAGGATGATACTAAAAAGCCCCTATCGTGCTCTGTTTCCTGATCTAAACGATACGACTCTGCAATAGTATAAATTGCATTTACATGTTCCTTTTGTGCTATTCTAAATTTCATTGTACCCCTCCATTCTTTCATAAAATCATCGCCTCTCACTATCAAGAAAAGAAAGAAATCTTTTCCATAAAAAAAGCATATACGAAGGTATATGACAGAATACCCCTCTACCGTAATTATATAAGATATCACTTTGAAACACAATAAAAAGAGGAGCTTTTGGCTCCTCATTTGCATTGCTATCTATTACGTACATACCATATCAAAACTTGTGTGAATCATCTTTATTAATGTGATATAGAGTAAACTTGTATAGAGGATACTTAGTATTGTGATTGGATTGATTCTTAAAGACGGATAGCGTACTTTTAAGATAATTAGTGAAGCAATCACAAAGATTCCTATTCCTATCAATAAATAGACATATAATGCACCATCAAAATGCATATTATACGCTAGAACATACACTAGATAAAACACAATACTATACAGCATACTTACTGCATATGGAGTAGCCTGAATCACTTCTTCTTTTTGGTTTCTATAAGTATAGAGCATATACCCTATTAACCCTATCAAGATCAGTGAGGTTAGTAATGGTAAAAAGACTCCTACTTTATAACATTCACCACTGTACGTTGTAATCAATCTAGTCGAGTGGGATAATACAACCATAAATAGAACATAACTCGCAATGATACTACCTAAAAGAACAAACTCAGAATCTGTTTCGTTTTGGACTGTCACCCGTGGTTTTTTTAAAAGCAACGCTCCCGCATATAACACTATTAAAACAATAAACGTAACCAAAAATATCGTCATCCACAACGTTTGTTCTACTCCTTTATAGGCAGTGGCAAGCCTCACAATATGATAGTAGTGGTGCGGTGAAGATGGCTCTACATAATAAAAATGAGTTGATAAGAAGACAAATACAAAGACAAACATGGTAAAACTTATAATCTTCATTAAAACAAGGATCAGAGTTTCTTTTACGCGTTCTTGTTTCAAAGACATAATATAGATTAAACCAATAAACGAAAAGAACGTTACATAACGTATCCATCTAACTACTAAATAACTTCTATTAAATACAAAATAACCAAGAATATTCACTACAATCAAGATCGAAATAAGTATCAATTCTTTGGAATGTTTTTGATACTCTAAAGCGAAAAGAATTAATAATGTAAGTACTAAAAGGTATATTGAATAACTGATAAATGAATGGATTGCAGGTTCAAAAGAAACAAACTTAAACAGCTCCAAAAAGATTATAACCCACACGAAAACTTTTACTACATTATTTCGTTTCATCAATATCATCACCACCCTAATACGCTTGTATTGTATCATAGTAGACTGCTTCGTAACAAATAACAGCTCCAAGCAATCTCTAAAAATAAAGACTTCCAAATTGGAAGTCTTTTTGTCATTATTCAGAAATATACGCTCTTGAAAAATCAAGTGTTCCTAATACACTACGGCCCCAGCCTTTTACTTCACTCTTAACCATTAGATGTTGTGAGTAGTGGTAAATTGGCATTACAGGTGCTTCTTCATTTAAAATATCGTATGCTTCATACAAATGAGTGAAGTGATCTTCAGCGTTAAGTGCGTACTGCGCTTCGTAAATTGCTGTATCATAATCACTGTTGTAGAAATTAGGATCATTATAGTGATTGTCTGATTCAAAGATCTCTAACAACCCACTTGGATCCATATAATCTGTAAGCCATCCACCACGAGCAATACTATAAGAACCTTCACTTCTTGTCTGTTGGAAGAGAGCCCATTCTTCATGTGTAACGTTAATAGTAAATCCAAGGTTTTCTTGCCACATTGCTTGGACTAATTCTGCGACTATGCTGTGTCCTTCAGATGTATTATGAATGAGTGTTTCATCATCTAGTAAACTTTGTAATTCTGCAACTGACAGATTCATTTCAGCAGCTGCTTCGGCAAATAGAGTAACTGCCTCTGCATAGTTTCCATTGTCTGGTACTAATTTGTGTGATTCTGTTATATATGAAAAGTCATAACCATTATGATCTGTAAACCCGTATGGTACAAATCCAACTGCAGGTATTGATGCAAACCCTAATGCTTCTGTAATCGCACTACGATCAATTGAATACGATAACGCAAGTCGTAGCTTCTGATTGGCAAAAATGCCATCAGGGCAAGCATTTACGTCCATAGCGTCTGTGCATGGTTCATTAATACCGTTACCATTTACATCCATATTGAAATTGTAGTAATAGGTTCCTAGCATAGGAAAGACATAAAACTCATCATTTGCTAATAATCCCTCTATTAGCGCTGATGGAACACGATTAATAACATCAAGAAAACCAGATTCGTACTCTGCGTAAGCAGTAGTTGTTAAATCAATAAACATAATGTCAATCACTTCTAAAGCTACTTCATCTTTTGCCCAGTAGTGTTGATTCTTTTCTAAGGTAATTGATTCATAATAGGTACGATCAGCTAAAACAAATGGACCATTTGTAATTAACGTATCTGGATCCATCGACCAATCATTACCTGAGGTAATCGTTTGTTTTACTGGCATAAAGTGATAAAAAGACATCAGTGATACAAAGTGATGAGTCGGTTTATCTAGACGAACAACCAGTGTATAATCATCATGCACTTCAATACCTACATCATTTACATCACCAGCACCATATGCGTAATCTGCTGCTCCTACTACATTTGTATATTCCCAAATCCAAGAATACTCAGAATATGTATTTGGATCCATTGCGCGTAGCCATGAATACTTAAAGTCATCCGCTGTTACTTCTGACCCATCCGACCATTGTGATTCACGTAGATGGAATGTAACTGTAAGTCCATCACTTGATACTTCCCACGACTCTGCGACACC
>CAZYEG010000145.1:0-3909 GCA_964646365.1 uncultured Methanosarcinales archaeon | reverse complement strand
TAGAGATCGAAATGGCAATTGGCATCGTGCAACAGGTGCAGAAGTGCGAGATTATGATCGGTATGAAGCATTGCTTCAAAACACAGACAGTCTAGTAGATCAAGCAGAAGCAGATGCTAATGACGAAGAAGCACCAGCAGAAGAAGCAGGACCAACAGTGATTCCTCCAAGAGGAAGGCTGACAAGATTTTGGAGTAACTTTGCTGACTGGTCGTCAGTATCTTCAGGTTATTCAGGATATAGTTCTTTATTTATGAATGATTCAGATCTTAGTGAGTGGCAAAGAATGGTTGATCAAAATTTTGGTCAATATGTTGGGATTGATTCATGGACAAGTATGATTTGTCAATCTCAGATTGAAAATATTCCTGATTCAGCTGTAATGATTACGAATAATGGATTCCTAGAATTTGGTGCGCATATTGAAGGCGAAAGACTTGGTCCGTATGAGGTAAGTATATACGATACGCCAACATCTAGTTTTAATCATACTGCAAATTATCTTTACAAGATGACGTATTACATAAAGAATCCAACTTCAAATGCTAATGTTGATTTTAATGTCTATTGGGATGGACCATCAGGAAAGACATATGTTTACAATACTACAATTACGCTTACAGGTGGGCAGAGTTATCAGGTGACGCAAGCTACTATGATAACAGGTTATTCTGAGAAAGTGTTTACAAGCGCATGTATAGAACTTTTACATGGCACGATGATTTATGATTATAATTATCAGCCTATGACTAATCCGTTTTGTAATGAACTGACTATTGTAGGTAACCAAAACAATTAAATATTCTAGAGGAAGAGATTGACAAATGGAGATATCGATAATAATACCTGTTTATAATGAGAAAGATGCTATAAAGAATAATCTTACAGTATTGTATAAATATATGAAAAGTTTAAAAGTAGATTTTGAGATTCTGGTTTGTGATAATGGAAGCACAGATTTTAAGGAGATTAAGTTTACACATAAAGAAATTAGATATCTTCGTGATGAGAATAAGGGGATAGGTGTTGGTATCAAGCTTGGTATTGAAAATGCGCAGTATGAAAATTTGATGTTTTATGCAATTGATTTGCCGTTTGGAACAAAGATTATTGAAGAGTCTTTGACAGAATCAGAGAAGTATGATATCGTGATTGGTTCAAAGGGGCATGTAGATTCGGTAAACAATCATACTTTTAAGAGAAAGATTTTTTCTTTTGCGTATAATACGTTGATAAATTTATTTTTTCATTTAGATGTGAAAGATTCTCAGGGCTCGATGTTATTTAAGAGGAAAAATATTGTGCAGATAATACATTATTTGGATTCTTCGGATGCGTTTTTTCAGACACAGCTTTTGATTTATTCGAAATTGATCGATAACTCAATAGTTGAAATTCCTGTTGAATATGAAAGCCAAAGGTCTGGTTCAAAGATAAGTCCGATAAAGGATGGGCTGCATATGTTAAAGCAGTTATTGAAAGAAAGGAAAAAAGTGAAAGAAATTGAAAAGCAAACTGATTAGATGGATAATAACTTTTATTTTTATTACAATCTTTGCTGTACTTCTGTTGAAAGTTGATTTTGAGAAAACAGGTGAGGCGTTTCGTGAAGCAAATCTTGTTTTAGTTGGAATTGCAATGTTGTTTTTTCTTTTTAGTTATTTGCTTAAGGCATTTAGGCTTAAGTTACTCTGTAAAACGTATGGAAAAGAGATTACTCTAAAGGATTCATTATTTACACAGATAATATCTATTGCTTTAGCGTCATTTACACCGGGAAGAGTTGGAGAATTTTCAAAAATATATTTATTGAATAGATATGGAGCTAAGGGTGGGAAGTCGTTTGGGATAGTTATTGTTGAAAGGTTGCTTGATCTTGTGATAATTGGATTTTTTTCGCTTATATTTTTTAGTTTGATATTTAATATAGGAAATTTAGTTTTTATGTCTATATTATTTATTGTTGGGATAATTGCTGGTTTTTTGTTCTTAGCAAATATTGATAGATTTATTTCTATAGTACCTAAGTTTTTAAGAAAATATGTAAAAGAGATTAAGTTTGAATTTAAGAATTCCTTATTCTATGGAGTTATTTTAATGTCAATTGTTATTTGGTGTGCTGATGGATTTGGGATATTCTTGGTTCTCAATTCGTTTACTAGTGTTTCATATTTAGCGTCAGTGGGCGTGATGTGTAGTATGACGTTGATATCAATATTTTCGATACTTCCAGGAGGCATTGGTGCAATAGATGCTTCAATATTTCCAATGCTTGCAGCGCTTGGTGTGAGTGCAGAAATGACGTTTGCAATTTTGGTTATTGTCAGGGTAATAACGTTTGCATTGCCATTTTTATTGGCGATAATTGTTTCTCCTTTTGTAGATTATAACATATTTAAACTCCGCGAGAAGGGTAAAGAAAACATTTAAATATCAGTACCCGCTTTTTAGGTGTTATGACAGGGAATGTTAAGCGGATAATGGGCAACATTTCAATAGTTAAGATTCTAACAATAATTATTATTTAGAGATACCGCCAAGTATTTCTAGGGCGGTGAAAATTGATTGTTAGAATTAAGACTTTAACGGTGCAAGAAAATGAAGATAGAAATCATGGATACCACACTCCGGGATGGTGAACAAACATCTGGTGTAGCTTTTACTTCCTCTGAAAAGCTTAGTATTGCAAAAATGCTTTTGGAAGATGTTAATGTTGATAGAATAGAGATAGCTTCTGCAAGAATTTCTAAAGGAGAGATGGAAGCTGTTGAAAAAATAATCACCTGGGCGAAGAAATCAGGCTATTTAGATCGTGTTGAAGTTCTTGGTTTTGTTGATGGGAAAAAGTCTATTGATTGGATAGATAATGCTGGTGGTAAAGTATTGAATTTGCTTTGTAAAGGTTCACTTAAGCATGTCGAATGTCAGCTCAAGAAAAAGCCAGCAGAACATATTAAAGATATCGAGAAAAGTTTTGATTATGCTAAAAGCAAAGGGATGAGTGTGAACGTATATCTTGAAGATTGGTCGAATGGCATGAGAAATTCGAAAGAGTATGTTTTTCTTTTAGTGGATTCCATATCTAAAATGGGAGTAGCACGAGTAATGCTTCCTGATACGCTTGGAATATTTGGTCCATTTGAGACTTGTGATAATGTTAAAGAACTTGTTACTAAATATCCAAAAATACATTTTGATTTTCATTCGCATAATGATTATGGACTTGCAGTCTCTAATGCAATGGCTGCAATCAAAGCAGGAGCAAAAGGCGTGCATACTACAGTCAATGGTCTTGGTGAGCGAGCAGGAAACGCTCCACTTGCAAGTGTTGTTGCAATAATCAAAGATCAACTTGGAGAGAAAACATCTGTGAAAGAATCAAGATTATCAAAAATCAGTACTCTCGTTGAGGCCTTTTCTGGCATTAGAATCCCTGGTAATGAGCCAGTGATTGGAGAACATGTGTTTACACAAGTGTGCGGAGTACATGCTGATGGGGATAGTAAAGGAAATTTGTATTTTAATGATCTTATTCCAGAAAGATTTGGTAGAGAGAGAAAATATGCTTTAGGAAAAACTTCTGGTAAAGCAAGTATAAAGAAAAATTTAGAAGAATTTGGAATTGAACTTGATAAGGAATCAATGCAGAAAGTTACAGCAAGAGTAGTAGAAATCAGTGATAAGAAAGAGAAAGTCACGGCTGAAGATCTTCCTTACATAATTTCAGATGTTCTTGGTAGCGACATCACAAAAAATAAAGTAAAAGTGAGTAATTATTTTATTAGTCATGCTTATGGGCTTCAGCCAACAGCTAATGTAACTCTTGAAGTTGATGGTAAAATCTATGAAGAGTCTGCAAAGGGTGACGGTCAATATGACGCTTTTATGAAGGCAATTGTAAAAATATCG
>CAZYEG010000144.1:0-3925 GCA_964646365.1 uncultured Methanosarcinales archaeon | reverse complement strand
ATTCAAATTAAATTTAGAATTATATAATTGAGTAACTTCTGATTGAGTTAAAGATGTGTTAAAAATTAATACTTCATCAATAAGACCATCCCAATAATTGCCAGCATGATTACTAATATAAAGCGGCTGCGAAGAAGCACCCATGCCGGTGTATGATCCAGCTGTAACATTATCATCATCAGCTCTAACACCATTTTGATACATCTTTATACCTTCAACAGTTTCAGTACCATCGTAAGTAACCATTACATGCACCCACTCACCTGAAGGAAAATTTGTACTAATTTTCCGGCCTATATACGTTCCAGCTGTTTGATAAAGATATATTGCTAAATCTCCACTAACAGTTAGCCAAGAATATCCTGCTGATGTGTCCTTAGTAAGAATAGGATTTGTTGACACACTATCTTGATAAACCCACGCACTGAAACTAAATGGTTTATCAGTCCCTGCATCATCAGTAAAATCTAAATTATCATTATTTGCAACAGTAATATAATCTCCGCTTCCATCAAAATAGCTATACTCTTCAAATAAAGGAGCACCATAATACTTCTTTTGCTCATCATATATTTCTGAGATTTCCGCAGCTAATAAAGAACGGTTGAAGATTAAAAATTCATCAATTTGACCATTTATATCATATGCGCTGTCATATCCTGCACCTATCTTATCATATTGGAATGTACAACTTGCAACAGAAACATTCCCAACATTTTCTCCATTAATGTAGGCAATACCATGACTACCATTAAATTCATAGGCCAAGTAATACCATTTATCTAATTCTAAAGCATTTGCAGAGATATCATATGCTGAGGAATCACAGTATAATTGAATAGTCCCATCATTTTTGTATCCTATGTATTCTTTATTGCCTACAAAACTTCCAAAAGGCATATGCCAATTATTACTTGCTCCACCATTATAAGTATCTATTTTTGTCCAAAAAGAAACACCCCATCCATTTCCTAAAGTGCCACCGTATTGCATGCCTAAATAATTATTATTAAAGTCTGCTGACTGTTTAGCTATTCCAGATTTAAATGTCCAACCACCAATTGCCCCATAGTCATTGCTTAGACTATCATTAATATCTCCATCAAGTCTCCAATAAGAAACAAGCCCACTAGTATTAACATAAGTAAGCACATCTCGATAATCGCTATCAGCAACCTCAAATGTCAGGTTCCAATATTGTATTGATGAGTTATAACTAACCGAACTATTATATCCACTTTGTCGTCGAACATAAGTTAAGTTATCTGAGTAACCAACATTACCAGTTGTATCATTAGCCCACCAATAATAGTCATACCACCAGGCAGACAGATTTTCTAAATTAACATAATAAGTAGAACTAATATTCGAAGCAACATATTCAACATTATCAAACACAAACTTAACAGTATCCACACCAACCATATCGCTTACACTTGCATTGAACTGATAACTGTCAGTGCTGTTATACGAATTATTAGCAGGAACAATTGTTAATCCACTAATGGCTGGTGGGGTTGTATCAATTATCGTGACCGAAGAAGAATTCATCTCATTTCCAACATTAGAGTAATCAAGACCTTTAACGCCAAGCTTCCAACTATCCCCTTCAGTTGTTTCAGAACTATTCAACGACGACCCGCCATGATAAGTTGCTCTATACAATTGACTAACTTCTTCAGCAGATAACACCCCAGTCCACACATGTACATCATCAACTAGACCATAAAATTCTCTTTCAGTAGTACCTCCAGCATCAGATTTTGCACCTATTCTAAAGTCAGCTGTGGTATTAACATTAATCCAATTGTCAGTATTAGAACCATTTGCTACTAATACTCCATTTAGATATAAGTAGTTAGTTCTTGAAGAGCCATTTCTTGTCCCCACAACATGATACCATTCACCATCATTAATTGGAGGACCTGTAACTTGTAAGATATATCCAGACCGTATCTGGAAAGAGACATTATCAAATTCATCTCCTACAAATATATTGTATCCTGCGACACTTCCCCAAGATCCTTTTCCAGCTATTGACCCGCCATAAGTGTCTCTAGGACTATCTCCTTTTCTCTTAAACCATGCGCCAATACTAAAACTTCCATATCCAAACTCTAGTGCATCTTGGTCACCAATATCAATTTCTTGATCCACTCCATTAAAACTATAACAATTTCCAAGTGCACAATCAGTATTGTTAAATATTCCACCATTATTAGTCCCATCATTGCTTCCATAATAATCAAGCGTATCATTATTAAGAGGCCAGTACCCAACCAGCCCATCAGTAATCAAAGACGTAGCATTCAACACATCATCCTTATACCAATTATAAGCAAGAGTAATATTGTTCGAATCAGCATCTGTTGCTGTAACAGTTCCCGTAAGATTATCGTAAGTAGTATTACCTGCCGAAGTAGCATTCAATGTAACTGTAACAACGCTTGGAGGGGCATTGACAATAGTTATCTCACTTGAATTAACATATCCTGAACCGTAGAACGTAGCCCACGCAATTACAGAGCATGTCCAATTATCGCCAATACTAGTATTGCCATATCCAAGGGTTGAAACTACCCCGATTGTTCCCTCAGTAAATGCCGAACTTTGCCCCGTTCTATTTACAACTCCATTTCTAAACCAAGTATAATTTCCATAAACATTCCCGCCATCACTATTTGTAATATTCGCATAGCACGTAAGATTTTCATTACTGTAATTATTAAGCAAACTTGAATTGAGTATTATCTGTTGAACTACTGGTGTACTTGGAGGTGTAATATAATTAGAAGAATGATTAAACATATATGCACTTACATCTGTATCACTTGTTTCAAACACAGATTTATACTGTAAGAAATTACTTAGAGTTGTAATATTTATTGGTTGATCGTCAACAAGTTTTCCTTCGTCAACCCAGTCATTCCATTCAATATGTGAAGAACCTAAATTATATAGATCTAATATTTCTGCTGCAGTTAAAACATCATTATAAATCCTTAGTTCATCTATTGAGCCATTTGCAAAATTAGTTGTAAGACCTGCTCCAATAATTACATCATCAGAAGTACTATGCATAGCAGTATATCCTCCGTTTGAAACTTTTGTTCCAGCAACCTCTATTCCGTCTATATATAATTCAATCCCATCATTTGCATTTGTTCCTCCTGTACCATCATATACAGAACATACAAAAACCCATTTATTTTGTGACAAATTAACATCTGATGTTAACCTCCTATCTAATCCAAACCATACGTCTAGAAGAGCAAAAGTGAGCTTATCACCAGACACATATAAACCATATTCTGCTTCCCCACTCCAAGGCGATTTAACTTTCATTAAAATAGGAAAACCACTAGAATCTTTTCGATAAATCCATCCACATATTGAGAATGGATCATCTGATGAACTATCTCCAAAAGACAAAGAATTATGATCCGTAATTGTTATCTTGTCATCAACCCCATCAAAATTATAACCTTGTCCAACAACCCCATACTCATCCCCAGAGATTGCTCCACTAACAGATCCATTATGTACACCTAACTCATCATTAGCATCTCCATTAAGTCCCCATAATGCAACTAGATTACCATCACTAACATTATAATTATTAGAAATTCTTGTGTAAAGTGTAACATTTGCTGAAGCATGTTGAGAAAGTCCAGCTTTGTAAAGTGCGGTTACTTCCGAGGCTGTTAATGATTTATTATAAAACAATATCTCATCTAACTCACCATCAAAGTTGAGAACACCTACTTCTCTCGAGCCTATATGTAAATCTACATTATTATCTACATTTTCGGAATCAGTATCAGTTATGCCTCCAAGTATACCGTGAACATAAACCTTGGCGGTTGTGCTTTCATAAACTGCCACTGCATGATGCCATTCTCCATCATTGCAAGCACCCTCATTT
>CAZYEG010000143.1:0-3941 GCA_964646365.1 uncultured Methanosarcinales archaeon | reverse complement strand
CAGTTGTTATTGCAGTACGTACAAATAAGGCTTATGACCATCTTGTAGAGCTTGAAAAGATGGGGTATATTACCAGAAAGAAATTTGGTAGAACAAAGCTCGTCAATCTTACAGAAAAATTCTTTTCATATTTTGAAATTAATCAAAAAGGCGGACTAAACAGAATATTTAAACGTGTTACAGACCGTGCAAAATTAAAATATGGTGCTGTACTAGAAAAAATAGAGAATGAAGAAAAAGAAGGTTCTCCTTTAGAGGAAGAGGGAAAAGTTGTTGAAGAAGGAATTTCTCCTGAAGCAAAAAAAGATCTTGAAGAAAGACAAAAACTCGACGCGAATAAAGAGACCGAAGAAAGATTAAAAGAAATCAACGCAAGAATTGAAAATATTGATTTTGACGATCAAATCCCAGAAAAAAAAACTGAAGAAGCAGAATCTCCAGAAGAAGATGTATCTGAAGAGGAAGAAACAAGTTCCACAGAAGTACAAGAAGAACCTATTCCTGAAAAGAAAAAAGAGCTTGGTGAAGAGTAAATGTTTCTATTAAAATGTCCAAAATGCGGCAATACTATGAAATATCAACAAATGAAAGAAGGATTTTTGGGCTCCAAGAAAAAAGCATGTGTCTATTGCGGTAGAAGTTTTTTAGTAAAAGATCATATTGTCAAAAAAATTGAAAAATAAGAAAGATTTACCGTCGAGAATTTCTATAATCAAAAGATATATAAAGTCTCCAAAAATTGTATTTATCGATGGAAGAAGAGAATAATTCTAATCCCGATACTGAAATAGTAGAAGAGACTGCAGAAAAAATAATAGATATAGAAATAGAAGACGAAATGAAGTCCTCTTACCTAGATTATGCTATGAGTGTAATAGTTTCACGAGCTCTACCTGACGTAAGAGACGGTCTAAAGCCTGTTCATAGGAGAATTCTTTACGGTATGCATTCTATGGGAATGCATTATAATAAGCCATCAAAAAAATCAGCAAGAATTGTTGGAGAAGTTCTCGGTAAATATCATCCACATGGTGATCAATCAGTATATGATGCACTTGTAAGAATGTCGCAAAGCTTTTCCTTAAGATATCCACTAATTAAAGGTCAGGGTAACTTTGGAAGCATTGATGGTGACAGAGCAGCAGCAATGAGGTATACAGAAGCAAAACTACACAAAATCTCAAACGAGCTCCTACAAGACATCGAAAAAGACACGGTCAAATTCGTTCCAAACTTTGATGCTTCTCTTGAAGAACCTTCAGTACTTCCTGCAAAACTTCCAAACCTTCTAATCAATGGAGCAAGTGGAATTGCTGTAGGTATGGCTACAAATATTCCGCCACACAACTTAAACGAAGTATGCAAAGGAATAATCCGTGTAATTGAAAATCCAGAAACAACTGTTGAAGATCTTTTAGAGATAGTAACTGGGCCAGACTTCCCTACTGGAGCCGAAATCATTGGAAAAAGGGGCATTATTGAGGCATATGGAACAGGTAAAGGCAAAGTAAAAGTCCGTGCAAAAACACATTTAGAAGAAGTTAAAGGAAGAATTAAACTTGTAATTGACGAAATCCCATATCAGGTTAATAAAGCACTACTAATCACACAAATTGCAGATCTTGTTAAAGACAAAGTCATGACTGGAATATCAGATATTAGAGATGAATCCGATAAAGATGGTATGCGAATAGTTATTGAAGTAAAACGAGATGCCAATACAGATATTATTCTTAATCAACTATACAAACACACAAGATGCCAGACAACATTTGGTGTAAATCTTCTAGCTTTAGTTGACAACAAACCTAAGGTTCTTAATCTTCTTGAAATCATGCAACATTACATCAAACACAGGAAAGATGTCGTTAGAAAAAGAACAGAATTTGATCTTAAGAAGGCACAAAAGAAAGCACATCTGCTTGAAGGATTACAAGCTGCACTAAATGATATTGATAACGTAATTAAACTAATAAAAGGTTCAAAATCTGTTGAGCTTGCTAGAGAAGGACTTATGTCACTTCTATCAATCGACAAAGTACAAGCAAATGCAATTCTCGAGATGCAACTTCAAAAACTTACAAGTCTTGAACAAGATAAAATTAAAAATGACCTTGAAGAATTAAAGAAAATTATCGCAGAATTAATATCAATACTTGAATCTGAAAAAAGAATCTTGGAGATCATAAAAAGTGAACTTGAAGAGGTTGACAATAGTTTTGGAGACGGCAGAAATACACAAATTTTAGAAATAGATGATGAAGATTTAGATATTGAAGACCTAATAAAACCAGAAAATGTTGTTGTAACAATTTCAAATGTCGGATATATCAAGAGGGTTCTCCTTGGTGAATACAAACAACAAAAAAGAGGCGGAAGAGGAATTATCGCAGCTTCTACAAAAGAAGAAGATTTTATTGTAGACCTCTTTGTTGCAAATACTCACGATACAATTCTATATTTTACAAACAAAGGAAAAGTCAAGTGGTTAAAAGTTTACAAGATACCAAATGGTTCAAGACAATCCAAAGGCACTGCTATAGTCAACCTTCTTGAACTTGAAAAAGACGAGCAAGTAACATCTTATGTTACAGTAAAAGAGTTTGATGATAAACATGCAATTGTTATGTCAACCAAAAATGGTCTCATTAAGAAATGCTCTCTTACGGATTTTTCTAGACCACGAAAAGGTGGAATTATTGCAATCAACCTAGAAGAAAATGATACACTTATCAACACTGTACTTACCGATGGCACAAAAGAAATAATTATTGCAACAAAAAACGGAAATGCTGTCAGATTTAATGAAAACAATGTACGTACTGTTGGAAGATCCGCAAAAGGTGTAAGAGGAATCAGTCTAAAAACTGGCGACTGTGTAATTGGCATGGTAATCGCTGAAAATGATAAAACTATTCTTAGTGTAACAGAAAACGGTTACGGGAAAAGAACCAAAGTTGCTGATTATCGGCTTACTCAAAGGGGTGGACTTGGTGTAATAAACATCAAGACTAGTGAAAGAAATGGTACAGTAATATCAATCAAAACCGTCACTGATGATGATGAACTTATGTTTATCAGTAAAAAGGGAGTATTAATTAGAACCAGGTCATCAGGAATATCTGTTATCGGCAGAAACACTATGGGAGTAAGACTTATGCGTCTTTCTGAAAACGATTCTGTTACAAGCGTTGCAAAGATTATATCTGATGATATCAACTAAAATGAAAATATGTGGCATTACAATTTCTGGATTAGAAGATAACGCTAGTCTTGAAGTCAAAGAATTATTAGGTATTTCTGCAAAGACACACGATTCTATAATCACATTTGATACTAACGACGACAATCTTATTGCAAAATATTGTTTTCTTTCAAGAGCTTCATCAAGAATAATCGCATTAATATCTGAAGATACAATAAAAGATGATCATTTCTTACCATCGATACCAAAAGAAATCCCATTCATTGACAAGGCTAAAACATTTAGAGTAAATTGTAAAAGAATTGGAGAACATTCATTCTCTTCTAACGATATTGAAAGAAATCTTGGTGAAAAAATAATAAAAGAAACTGGCTTAAAAGTTGATTTACATAATCCAGATGTAATATTCTACTCTTTCATAAAAAACGATTCTTCATATTTAGGAGTTGATCTTTGTGGTTTTGACCTAAGCAAAAGAGATTATAAGATCGTCAACAACCCATTCTCTATCAAAGGGAACATTGCATTCCTGATGTTAAAAATCGCAAAATATAAAACAGACAGTGTTCTTTTAGACCCTTTCATTAAGTCTGGAGAAGTTGTAATTGAAGCAGCATCCTACGCTAGCAAACAATCTATCCATCATTACAAAAGTGAAGACTTCATGATAGGGAAATATCTTGGATTCGACATGTTAGACTTTGAAGAAAATACAAAAGTAAAAACAAACTTTAAC
>CAZYEG010000142.1:0-3962 GCA_964646365.1 uncultured Methanosarcinales archaeon | reverse complement strand
CCATAAAAAGATCATTAACAACTATTTGCGGAAAGATGTCAAAACATTTTTTTCTCTGGTCACCGTTTTCAGTCTGTAAATCAAGGAAATAGTATATGTCCTTGTGCCAGATATCAAGTGCAACAGTTATTGCACCCTGTCTTGATCCCAGTTGATTGACCGCAATGGCAGTATCATTGATCAACTTAACCCACGGCGTGATTCCCCCACCGACTCCTTTGTATTTTTTTATAGTTGCCCCATGCCCCCTTACACGAGAGATATTTAACCCAACACCTCCAGCATTTTTAGAGATTTGTGCAGCTTGGTCTAGTGTGTAATATATGTTAGTTAATGAATCGTCCATGGCGGTGATGAAGCAACTTGTTAAATTTCCACCAGGTCTTCGTAAGTTGAGTAGTATTGGTGTCGCAGGAGAAATATTTTTCTTTGCTATCTCTCGGTAAAACAATTTCGCATATTCAAGTCTATTTTCTTTTTTTTCAGGAGCTGCCAAAAACAATGAAACAGTTAGATACATCTCTTGCGGCAGTTCGTACATCTCTCCTTCTTTTTTCATTAAATACCTATTTGCCAAAAGATTCATTCCTGCATAATCAAAAGTGAAATCATATTCCATCTTAATTTCCTTTGAGGCAACTCTTAATTCTTCGTCAGAATAAAATTCTAAGATTTTCTTATCATATATCCCTCTATCAACTGCATCGTGTACAAATTCTGCATAATCTTGTACGTATCCAAAACCAACAAATCCTCTGCTTCGTTTTGCATTTTTATAAATGTCAAGAAGGAACAATTTTGCAGCAACAAATCTCCAATTGAGATTTTTCATATTATTTTCAAGATTTGTAAGATTTAATGCCGTAGATATGAGAACTTTTTGTATTTCAGATGTGCTTTTGCCTTCTCTCATATGTAAAGAAGCTGAACTCTCAAGTTCCAGTGGGTTTACATCAATACCATTTGCAGCCCATTCGATTGCTTCTTTGATTTTATCAATATTTAATGGTACAATGCTTCCATCCCTTTTCTTGATTTTATATGCTTCCATATTAGTCAATCTCAGATTTTAATTTTAAATATGTTTCTGTTATAAACTATATGTTGTGTAAATTATAAACAACATACGCTACATGTGGTGTATGCAAGAGGGGTTATCTGTCAAAATCCATTAAGTTGTGTATTTTATGCAGGAGCAGCAATAAGATTAAAAACAGTTAAACAATTACAACATGAATGCAAGACAACATTCCTCAAATGTTATATCAAAGTATGAGAACCGCAGGATATACAGCACTAGCATCTGTATCACTTTTAATTGGTGGAGGATGTGCTTCTCCATCAGGTCTAGAGCTTATTACAAGTGATCCAGATCGTGTTACACTTGAGTTAAGTTTTTCTTCTTCTAGACCAGATAAACAAGGTGAAAGTGCAGATAGTCCTTTTGTATATATTGATAAAAGCAAAGTTGTGGTGCATGAGGTTCCTAAAAAAACACTAACTAAAGAACAAGGAGAATCTATTGTACTAAATTTGGAAGCATCAACTTATTTTGTTAAAGGTGACTATGATAAGGCTGAACAGATTTATAGGGAAGCAATTGCTATAGCTGTTGAAAATCCATATTCTCACGATGGTCTTGGTTCTGTAATGGTTATGAAGGGTAATCTTGAAGCAGCTCTTGAGTCCTATCAAAACATGTTAAAATATGCACACAATGATACTGTAAGAGAAATCGCACATGACGAGATCGGCGGTGTTTATGAATGCCAAGGAGAATACAGAAAGGCTATTGAGGAGTTTGAAAAAATACTCGAGATAGACGCCGTTTGGAAAAAGTTCAATAGCCCTGAGGATTTTAGGGTTCATAACCAGATTGGTTTAAATCATCTTCGCCTTCATGAATTTGAAGAGGCATTATCGCATTTTGATGAAGCAATAGCATTAAAGCCTGAATGGAAAATTGCACAAAATAACAGATCAATTGCAGTAGCTGCCAGTTCGATAATAGCCGGGACATCTGACCCGCTTAACTATACTGAATTAGGAAATTTTTATGGTCAAAATGGAATTTACGATTTGGCATTGGGCGCATTAGAAAAAGGATTAGAATTGTCTCCTAAAAAGTCTGTTAAAGAAACTAATCGTATCATTGCTGGAAGTATCCTTCAAAGGCAAAGACGATTCGATGAATCTACGCTTGAATTTCTAAAAGTTATAGAATTAAACCCAAATTCACCAAAGGCTTACAATGCAATCGGGGTAAATCATGTTGCATTGAGAGAGTATGAAGAAGCAATCACATTCTTTGATAAGGCATTGTCGTTTGATCCAAATCTTGATACGGCAATAAGAAATAAAGAAGACACTCTAAAGAAGATGCGTAAGAGATAAACTTCAAAATAATCCTTTTTTATCTAAATGTGTTTTCAACCAATCTTATTATTTCATTCGTATTTTTCAGATGAGTTAATCTAACTATTTCTTCAATATATCTAGTATCTTTTAATAAAGACTGTATATGTATCTTTATTTGTTGGAAACCAACATTATAAGTTTCTGCGTAATTAATATATCTAAAAATACAATCAATTTTTTCTTTCAGAGTAGAGTACTTTTTCCCTCGAATAACTCCGAAGATAAATGGTTCTTTTAATGCTTGCCTTCCTATCATTAATGCTTTAGCGCAAGTAAGCATTTCTTTTGAAGTTTCTAAATTTTTAACATTACCATTCCCAACAACTGCGATGTTAACTGCATCACTTGTTTCTTTAATTGCTTTATTGTCTACTGTGCCTTCAAACATTTGAGCAGAAGTTCTACCATGAACAGTAATAAAGTCAAGTTCGCATTTTTCTGCAAGTTTGGCAATTCTAAGATATGGTTTTGCTTTCAGATGCCTTGCATTAACACCTAATCTTATCTTTGCAGAAACAGGTACATGAGAATACTTTCTTAGTGTTGTAAAAAGATCCACTAATAAATCATTCTCTTTGAGTAATTCTGAGCCTAATTTTCGTTTTCTAATAGCTTGATCGGGGCAACCAAGATTTAAATCAATAGAATGTACATTTTCTAAATTTGGATAAAATTCCTTATTTTTAATAATCTCAATTGCTTTTTTTAATTCCTCAGGAGAATTAGATAAAAATTGAATACCGCAAGGTCTTTGTAAGTCAATCTTTTTTTTCATATGTTCAGTCTTTTTAATGAATTCTGATGCAAAGATTTGTTCGGTAAAGCTATAAGCACAACCATATTCCTCACAAAGTCTTCTAAATGCAACATCTGAATACATTGACATTGGTGCAAATAAATAAGGTGTTTTTAATTTAAGTCTTCCAAGCATAACCATAATTACTACTAATAATTGCTGTAGTATTAAAATTGTTATATTTTTGATAAGTAATGATTCTAAATATAGGAAACAGATGTTTTAATAATTCCGAAATATCTCCGAATTTCTCGACGACAAACATATAAAGAATTCTATATTAACAAAAAATAAAGAAAAGTGCACAACGGTGCACCAAGTTGATACTAAGTAAGACTTACAGGTCAATTGTTGTTAAGTGTTTAAACTATAAATATTTTTCGCTGTGTAAAGGTGCAGAGGCACAACCTGGTTGTGCGCCAGGTTGATACCCTGGTGAGACTTACAGGTCTCTTGCGGGTTCAAATGTCTGAATCCCAAAGTCTTGAAAGTCCCGCCTGCACCGCACAATATGTTTATTCAAATGTTACTAGCTATTATCTGTGGTGTGACTTCAGGGATATTAACAGGCTTAATCCCAGGCATCCACATAAATCTAATCTCAATACTCGTATTCACATCGTCCCCATTCTTGTTGAAGTTTCTTTCACCACTTTCGCTTTGTGTTTTTATAATATCAATGGCAATCACTCATTCCTTCCTTGATTCTATCCCAAGTATTTATCTCGGAGCACCAGACGAAGCCCAC
>CAZYEG010000141.1:0-3997 GCA_964646365.1 uncultured Methanosarcinales archaeon | reverse complement strand
CAATAGGTACTCTTCTACATCTTCAATTGTTTTTAGAATTATTTGATAATAATTTCCTTCTCCGTTTATTACACACGTTTCAGGCTCATGTTCTCTACATATTTGTGGTCTTCTATCATAAATATCACATTGTCCACCTTCTCCAAGATGTTCGCAGTCAGTTAAGAATTCAACACACCAGTCATCATCATTATCAAGTACCACATTCACATTTTTATGCGATACTTTCCATCTGATTTCGTCCCACTCTTCTTTTGTTTCTGGCTTGTCAATCTCGACCATCACACTTCTGCAGCAGTGTTGCCCACATTCTTCACACGTTTTCATGAGTTTTGGAGAACTCGGATTTTATTTATTAAGTTATATTACCACCAGGCAGGGGCGATACATTTATAAGCAATCTTCAATTATTAAGATACATGAGCCAAGCATTAACAGACCTATTGCAATATGAATGGATTCAAGGAAATCCAAATGTCCCATCAGCTCAACCAGGACTATTATTTACTATGGACAATTTTGTGCTTTCTGATAAGCTCTACAGAGTGGTTGCAGATGCTGCGGGTTTTTCACCTTCAGATGATAGTACAGCAATAAAGGGTTATCATTATTTAGGCTTTTTATTAGTTCCCGAAAATATGTATGGAGGAAATCCAAATTTTCCAATAGTAGGAGACTATAAAGTTGTAAATTCCATTAGTTCTGCCTTTTTCTTGCCCCAATCTGCCTCAGATTCTACTATAACAGAAGCAAGAGATCAACTAATAAATAAAAACAACAAATCCACTATTGCAGAAATTGTCCTTACTGGTCACGCAGATGAAAGACACGAATTAATGGGTTTCGTTAACATTCATTATCCAGGAGCATCAGAATTTATCCATAGTTATGTTGGAAATTTTTCAGAACAGTATTCACAAAACCAAAATTATGAGAGCATACATAGTGAATTCACTTCAAGAGCCCAAGCGCTTCTAGGTCTCTATCAAACAACGCATCCTTCCTCTGAAAGAGACGAGTTTGAATCTCAGATGTTAAATGATGTTTTAAAGGTTGGATTTAATGAAGTCTATGAAATTCTTATCGACACATTTGCAAATGAGCTTCAAACAGATATATACACAGAAAAATTTGAACAAGCAGCAGTAATGCGTGACAAAATAAGACATTGGGAAATGATTACAAATGGGTAATCTGCAACATTACATAAATAACTGGAATTGGGTTCGTGGCAGTCCAAATGCTCTTACAAATAATGTGATAGTTCTAGGCAGGATGGAGCATGTATCAGAGACGGGTCACCCGATAGGTATAGGGTGGTCTTACATTGAGTTCTCTGGAGAGATGAAGCCCGAAGTTAATGTTGACACGCTGCCACTAGATGGACCATATCAGGATATCTTCAATGTAAATATCGCTAGAAGTCCGTCATACTTAGTATCGCCAGGTCAAGACCAGCATCAATACTCACACGCAAAAGAAAAATTTCTTACCAGAGAAAAGCGCCCAATAGTAATTCTTGAGATGCCAGAAGAGAGAGTCTTCTCATATTCGATCAACAGTATAGAGGTTTGTGATGGAGAATCATCTTCAGCTGTGCGAAGGGATGAACATCAGACAGTTGCGGGTTTAGATACTTTTGTATTAGCTTATTACAACGATCTCTACACCCAAACTGTTTCAAGATCACAAACAAGATCAAAGATGGATAAAATAACAAGAGTTACTGATGACCTTATTGATGCGCACTTAGGTGGTAAAGAAAATGTGGAGACATTATATGGTAATCTTGTAGATACGCTCTTTTCAGGAATATATTTGCCGAATGGTTTTGACATGGTAAGAGAATCATTATCACAAGCGATTTCCAAGCAGTCTTCTACCGGTGAATACGAGATGAGCAGAGAATTGTCTGCAGTCAATAATTGCATTCAGGAATTGCGGCCAAAATACGAAGCAGAACACATGCCATAATTATTTTTTCCACACATCTTTCTTTTGTTTTTTCTTAACAACTTTCTTTTTAGCAACTTTTTTCTTACTTTTCTTACTCTTTGCCTTCTTCATCATCTTTTTATGCTTCTTTTTGTGTGGTCTCTTTTGCCAAGTATCCATTATGATCCATATTGTCTGAGTAAGTATTACAATTCCAATTACAATAATCCATGTAATATTTTTTGGTTTGTTATAACCAGGGAATTCATAGTCACTTCTGCTTATCGATGTCACGGTTTCTCTACATGCATTTATTGCAGCCTCAAGAAGCGATGCAGCTTTCTCCACTTGTCCATCTTCAAGAGCACTATTTGCCTGATCAACAAGCTCTTGATATTCAATACACTCTGGGTTCTCTTTAAACAGATCATAAGCGAATTGTATTTTATCAACAACTATTGTTCTATTCACTTCCCTATCAATCTCAATTACTTGCAAGAGTATTTTTGATTCTTCAACATAATAAGGTTCATCTGATTCTCCACGTATATTTATTTCATAAACACCAGGAGTGGTATTTGATTCAATTTTTACATCAAACATTTTTGTATCATTTATCTCCAAGCTGTCAAGCGCATGTGTTGTTGGTTCCACTTTTATGCCATCATCAGAAGAATCCACATTGATACTAATATTTCCAAAATCAACTTCTCCAAGATTTAATAATTGAACTTTTGCAGTCACACTATCATCAGATTCTATCTTAATTGGTGAAGTTGTTATAAACTTCATACTTACTTTCTTATAATTACTTGAGTTAGCAACATAAACAGTATTGTTTTCAATTACTGTCCTTGTTGAAGATTGATACACTGTTTCTGTTACAGGTGTTTCAACTTCGACTTCATCAGTAGCAGTATTTTCTCCAAGTAAGAATATTGAAAAACCATCACTATTTCCTTTAACAATATTTGTTGTAGTATTCAAAAGCGTTGTAATCTCTGTCCATGTACAATTTCCAGCGTCAGGACATTTATGCATTTCAACATTATCTTCCACTGTGACTAGTCCGAGTAAACCGCTATAATTATACGTGACATTTGTTGAAGTAAATGTGATATTGGCAGATAAGTTCCATCTATCAAAAGCTCTAAAATCTGTCTTTGTCACAGATTCATCAAGATCCGTATAAGTCAAGACATTATCTAAGGTTCTATCTACTGTAGCATTGTATAGCTCAACTTCCAATGCATCTTTCTCACATCTTACAGTATATTTGCCCTGTGTCAGATTCATGTATATAGTATCATTTTTAGCAATTTCATCTCCACTAAGTGGATCAAGTAATGTAACATTATCAAATCCAGGTGCAGTTATGTTTACATACCATGCCTGAGCAGATAAAAGACCAAATGTTGCATTATCTGAATTTAAATTAATATCTTTAACAGTTGCATTGAAAATGTATGTACCATGTTGTGTAGGTGTATAATTGTATATTCTTGTATAATTAAATCCAACATTATTATTCGAAGCATAAGATGCATTCAATTCTATTGTAATGCCGTTTGGATTTGTGACATTGACATGCATAGATTTCATTATTGTATCCATCTCTGTGTAAAGTGTGATATTTATTGTCTGATTTGCAATTACATTTGTTCTCCTTGGATAGAAATTTATTATGCTTGGTGGATCTATCTGTTCTCCAGTTGATCTTGTAACATATAAGGTATGGTTTACTAACAGATACTCTCCTGTAACATTTCTGGCATATGCATTAAATATTAACTCACTTGGCTGTAGGTCATAAGGAACATTGTAATTGTACGCCCAGAATGCACCATAATCTGTCATATCATAAGTGAGATTTTGCCCATCACCAATAACTTCTAAATCAATATCTGTTATCCAGTCCGTTCTATTTAACTCCTCTATCTCAACATGTATAACTTGTGTTGGATAATATACACTAAGCTCTGCAGGTGTTGTGAAATTTATTCTTGCTTGGACAATCTCTGATTTTACTAAATTTGTGAAATTTGATGTATCAAATCCGTCA
>CAZYEG010000140.1:0-4028 GCA_964646365.1 uncultured Methanosarcinales archaeon | reverse complement strand
TGGTGCAGTTGGTAGATGTTCATCATGTAATATATTCTCTACACAGGATCATGCTGCAGCTGCAATCGCAAAAGCTGGAGTGCCAGTTTTTGCTTGGAAAGGTGAAACACTTGAGGAATACTGGGACTGCACATTAAAGGCGCTAACTTGGCCTGATGGAAGCGGACCTGACCAAATAGTTGATGATGGTGGAGATGCAACACTACTAATTCACAGAGGAGTTGCTGCAGAGAATGACGCATCAATACTCGACGAACCAACTGACAATCATGAATTGCAGGTAATAAACAATGTTTTGAAAGAGTGTTTAAAGAACGATCCACAACACTGGCACAAAGTTGCTAAAAAAGTTGTTGGAGTTAGTGAAGAAACAACTACTGGAGTTCATAGACTCATTCAAATGGAAGAGAAAAAAGAATTACTGTTCCAAGCAATTAATGTAAATGACTCTGTTACGAAATCAAAATTCGATAATGTATATGGGTGCAGACATTCACTTCCTGATGGAATTAAAAGAGCAATGGATGTTTTGATATCTGGAAAAACTGCAATGATTTGTGGTTATGGCGACGTTGGCAAAGGCTCATCTGAAGCAATGAGTAATGAAAAAGCAAAAGTAATTATTTCAGAAATTGACCCTATCTGTGCACTTCAGGCTTGTATGGCAGGGTATAGAGTAATGACAGTTGAAGACGCACTTCCTGAGGCGGACATTTATGTTACAACAACTGGTAATAAAGATATAATTACTGCTGAACACATGAGCAAGATGAAAGATCAGGCAATTGTATGTAACATTGGTCATTTTGATAATGAAAAAGATGTTGCCGGTCTAGAGAAATGGCCAGGTGTTAAAAAAACAGAGATTAAAGGAAGCGAATGCCCTGTTGATAGATATACTTTCCCTGATGGACATTCAATATATCTTCTTGCACAAGGTCGGTTAATTAATTTAGGTTGCGCAACAGGTCATCCTTCGTTTGTAATGAGTAATTCATTTGCAAACCAAACGATAGCTCAGATAGATATAGCAAAGAATCCTGATCGTGCTGTTGGTGTGTATAGATTAAGTAAAGAGCTTGATGAAGAAGTTGCAAGATTACATCTTGAACAGCTTGGCGCAAAGTTGACCACACTTTCAAAAGAACAGGCTGACTATCTTGGCATCAAAGTTGAAGGACCGTATAAGCCAGACCATTATCGGTATTAATTTTTTTTCTTTATTTTTTTAGAGCGAATCCCAAAGAATATCAAAAGTAAGCTTCATTGTTTTTGCAATTTCTTTATTTTCAATTACAACTGCTATTGGGTTTTCTTTTGAACAGTCAAAGAAGATTACTTTATTGTTGTATATCCAGTAACCAACTTTTACATTTTTTTTAATTATTTTGTGCTCTAGGAGTTTTGTTGTGTAAGGTGGTTGATCAACTATCGCTTTTACTTTTATTCCTGCTTTTGCTCTTCTTTCAAAGAAATTGGGGAAATAATATTTTAAAATATTAAACATTGCTTTATTTGGAGAGAATGCATAGAAAGATTTCGCTTCTTGCAGTATGTTTTCAAGTGCAGTTTTAACACCCTCTTTTCCCTCATAAAGTGTTATTGACGGTTTTGTTTTAACTGATTTCTGGATGTTAATAAGATCTGGCAGGATTTCATTGATTTTCTTTTTTCTTTCATCAAGAATATGTATGAATTTTCTTGGTGAAGCTGCTTCGAAATATTTTTTCTTATCTTTTACAACGTAAGAGACAAGGCCCTTTTCTGAAAGAGAGTTAAGTACTTCGTAAGTAAGTGTCCTGTAAATATTTGCACGTTCTGATATCTTTGTTACTGAACTTGAACCTAATTCTAAACATGCTTTATACACTCGGATCTCGTTGTCATTTAGTCCAAATTCTCGAAGCTGTTGTTCCATATTAATTGATTTTTTTATGAATATTTAAATCTGTCGTAAATATTTTACAACAAATCTACTTAAAAGAAGGAGTAGTTACGATTAAGTGAAAATGGCTGATTTGAGAAAATTCACAAAAGCACTTTTAAGGTTAAGCGACGAAGGTAAAGAGCGGTTTATCCATGACAGGTCAATCGAACTTGAGTCTCTCCCAAAACAAGACCTTGAAGCAATCTTAGAGAGTATGCCTGGTGTAGATGAATCAATTGCTATTGTTTTAACTCCTGACAAGAAGACAAGAAAATCTTACAGAAGCAGATCATTTATTGATGAAATGGTTGAAGAGATGAGAGCGGGAACTCAACAAGATACCAATAGAATAGGTGATGTGCTACAATCTGCTAGAGACTCTGGAGAATACGCATATGCATTTGACAAATTACTTAGTGTCCATTCAGCAGAGGAAATATATCGGGACTATGATGTACACACTTTTTTTCTCCATGGAAAAGAACAAGTACAAGAAGTATTTATTGCGGCAATTGAAAAACGTGAAGATTGGGATGGGCTTGTTGGATATTTATGGAATTCAAATAGAGAACTAGAAGCATTAAAAGCAATAAAAGAACATGAAACTGAGATGATGGATCCAGGATTATGCCTTAAAGCAATTTATGCAATTTGTTCTGATGATGATGAGAATCAACAATTAGCTCATTTATTTTATGAATTGTTCCATGATGATTTACCTTATACCTCGGTTATGGGATTATTGGAATCTGGTTTAGATGAGCATGGACTAGAAAAAGCAGTTGAACTGGGGATTAGAAATCAAATTGGTGAATTCATCCCTGGGGAGGATTACTGTTATTCAAGAATTATAAGACTTAGTTTTGATGAGATTTGGAAAAAGGGACTTGGAAAAGAAGCATCTGAATATTATGGACGATATTCCAGAGAATTAAATAAGGAGGATGAAAAACATGTTTCAACAGTAATATTAGATTATTATAGAGCTCAAAAAAATTATAATTTATACTCTGATATAAAATCAAAATATCAATTATGGGATGATGATGATATTCAAATGTTCTTAGAAGAAAACATGTCATTTCAAGCTGCACATGTGGCATATTCTATTGGGCAATATAGAAGAAATATCGAGATCTTACAAGATATCGAAGAAGGACATCAATATACAGCTGAACAGAAAAAAAATGCAAGAAAAAAAATTGACAATTCACATAATGCTTTTTACAGCAAAGCAATATATTTTCACCAAGACTATGATACTGATGAAGATAGAAGAGAAGTTGCAGAGATGGCACTTCAATTTTTTACAGATCCACAAAATCAAGATAGAGTGAAAGCTTGCTTGCTTTATCAATTTTTAGGAGATCAAGCAAATTCTACATTATCTGCTAATGATTGGTTAAATGAATCAACGCGATATGATCCTGAAGAAATTAAAGAAATAAAAAAGGCTGGTTTTGAAGCAATAGCTATTGAAGCAGCTTCTAGACAATATCTATATTTTGAAAGTATTGGAGACATAAGAATGGCACTTTTTACAGCAGAAATAATGAAGGATAAAGAAAGAATTGAAATTTATCAAACAATCGATGAGGGACCAAACAGTGCCTAATCAATTAATATTCAAAGGAAGTACGGCATACTATGAGAAACTTATACCAGAAGTAAAGAAAAAACTTGACAATGAAGAATTGGTCTTTCTCCATTATCCATTATTTGTTGGGTGCAATTATAGATGTCTTAAGTGTTTCTCTGATGGAATCAAAGCATATCTTAATCAAATGTCGAAAAGAGGCATTGTTTCTAAGTGTCTTGATTCTAGTACAAGGAAAAAACTTTTTGAGGAAGCGTTTTATAACGGGGTAAAAACTGTTGTAATTGCTGGTGCAGGCGAACCTTTTATGTCGCCTGAACTTGACGATGTTATAAACCTGACATCCTACCTTGGAATGAACCTTATTGTTTTTACAAACGGATCATTAATCAATGAACAACAGGTTAATGACCTTTTCTCAAAAGGTGTATCTATTGCATTTACACTTGATTCAGTAAATGAAAAAAACTATGACACATCTTCCGGAAAACAAAGTAGACGAAC
>CAZYEG010000139.1:0-4038 GCA_964646365.1 uncultured Methanosarcinales archaeon | reverse complement strand
TGATAGATACAATCACCACACCACATTTTAAGCATGTACCGACTAAATCGTCACTGATATATTCTTTATCTTCCACCTGATTCACCTCCTATATCTTAGTCCGTGAAATTCATGTATAAGTTCGGGTTATTTATGAATTTCATAGTCTTCAATAGATTAATGGCGAGGTAAGTGATGATTTGCCAATAATCGGCTCAACGTTTTCATTTATTTCAAAAGATAAGTATTCATTCAAACTCTTAAACAAAAGCACACAAATCAAATCGTTGAGGGCTTAAACGAAAAAATAGACCCCCATTCAATCATTAGAATGAAAGTCTACTAAAAAAAATTAAAATTATTTAAAATATCTCGGAATTTATCGATTTATATTCAGTTTTGTTGAAAAATGAAAAGTATTTTCCAGAATTTCAAAAAATAGGTCTCGTGTAAATAAGTTGCCCAGCCGACGGTACCCTAGCATCTCCATATACCTAAGACCGGGGGGGTGGGGGTAAGTTAGTTTATTTTGTAGAATAGTTGCAAATAGTTGTAATTGTTAACTGATTTTTCATTTGCAGAAAGGTTAGTGCTGACGGTGATACATTTGTTTGGGATAGGGGTCACTAAATCCCCTATCCAACAAACATGTGTCAGCGTGTTGGAAGCAACATGTATATATAAGACCTTTCGGCAACATTCTCCTTATAGGGATTTTCACCCTTTATGCTGCACTTTTATGCAGATAGGAAAATTTCTCCTTTCGGCAGCAATTTGCATTACGTTCTTTTTTTACGTAATTCTTGAACCCTCAATGAAATATTACTAACAAGTACATCATAGTTTCCTCCTTTTCAATTTTCTTTAGTTTCAGAAAGGCAATTGCTGACGTTGATGCATTTGTTTGGGATAGGGCTCATTCAATGCCCTATCCTACAAACTTGCGTCAGCGTGTTACGTACAACACATATATATAAGGCCTTTCTGTAACATTTACAGATAGGTAAAATCACCCTATATGCACTGTAAATATGTATATTTTACAGATAGGAATTTTTTCCCTTTCTGTATGTATTATTTACATATATAAACGTCTGTATAGAGTTATAATTTTCGTTAAGTCTAAGAAAAGCGACTCAACTCTATTAAGAGCTAGGTCGCTATATTTCTAATTATTAAATATACCTTTTTTGATTATCTACTTGAGCAATAATTTTATTGAATATCTCATTATTCCATTTTGGTGGATATCCATTTTTTCTCAAAAGTCTTACAAGATCCATTGAAAGTTGATTCTTTGTATCTGCTCTAGAAATGTAATCTGTATATTGTGATTTATCGTCAATTATCTTCTTAATTTCTCTTGCTAAAGGAATACAATTTTTTTCATCATAATCAAAATCATGTTCGTCTCTTACTTTAACTAGTATGTCATAAATTGCTCCTTCTAATGGTGATTCAAAACCTTTTTCTTTATAGATGTTTCTATCTTTGGATAAGTCTTGATAGTGTTTGATTAGTTCCTCAGATAAGCTATCTACGAAATCAGCTACAGTTTCACTAACAAAAACAAAATTATCTCTATTGTTATACTTATCAATTGTCTGTTGCAATTTTTCAGAGTACTCTATTGATTTAAGCTTGTTGATTTTTCCAAATTCTTTTATTGCTTGTTTTAATAGTTTCACTAATGCATTAAATTTAGAAATTGGCATTTTAGCTTCATCAATCTTTTTGATAAACTCATCAGAGAATATATCTTCTCCTTCTCCTAACTCCTCAACAATCTCAACACCGCTACATTGAATTGCATCTTCAACCATTTTTTGAACATGTTTATTCATTGTTTCTGTATCGGGTGTATTTCCGATTGTTTGCTTAAAGATGATGGACCTAATAACAAAGTAAAAGTTTGCTTTATTTATATCATCTTCAGTTAATTTACCCGTTGGAGCAACTAATTGATATGCATGTTTTAACCTTTTCGCATGCCCCATAAACGATGTTTCTCTACTTTTTTTCTCTTGCACATATTCTACAGCTCTATCAATACAAAGTAATTGATCCAATGATGACCCATTAAAATAGTCATTTGCATCAAACTCAAATAGCAAATCATCTAACAGAGATAGTTCATTTTGAAATATATCATAACTTAAATTGATTTCTTCAACAGGCACATCCTTAACGTTTCCATACATTTTCATTGCTTCTAGTAATTCTTGGTAGAAACCAATGTAATCAACAACTACTCCTTTATCTTTACCTTTGAACACTCGATTTACTCGTGATATAGTTTGGATCAATGTGTGTTTTCTAATTGGCTTATCAATATACATTACTGATAAACTAGGTACATCAAATCCTGTAAGCCACATATCTACAACTATCGCAATTTTAAAGTTTGAGTTATCGTTTTTGAAAATTTCAGCCAACTCTTTTCTATATTCTGAAGACCCAGCTAAATCAAACAGTTCTTTTTCATCATTAACACCTTGTGTAGCAACAAACTTAATTTTCTCAACTGATACCATTTCTGATAACTCTTCTTTTGTGTATATGGTATCATTTTATTTTTTCTGTTTTTTATTCCACTCAGGTCTCAATTCTAAAATAATTTTATACAACTCGTATGCTATTTTTCTATTGGAGCAAACAATCATTGCTTTTTGAACTATTTCAGGTTTATTTTCTTCTAACTTTTCGTAGTGGTCAACTATGTCATTTGCAACTTTTAGTAATCTGTCAGGGTGTCCTAACAATAAATCTACTGCTGTCATATCTTTTATAGATTGTTCCACTTGATAGTCATTAGTTCCTAGTTCTCTACACTTCTTATAATATTCATCAATCTTCTTAGCTTGATCATCATTTAAGATAACACGAGCTAGTGCCGGTTCATACATTATACCAACAGTTATACCATCCTCTTCACTTTGTTTCATGGTGTAACTATCTACAATTCCACCAAACACTAGCAATGTTTCGTTAATTGGTGTTCCTGTAAATCCTAAGTAAGTTGCTTCAGGAAATGAATCATGTAGATATTTAGCAAATCCATATACTTTTTCAATTTCTTTTGCTGTAACTACTTGCTTGATTTTATCATCTGCATCTTTAAATACAATATCATTATTAGTTGATACTGTAAGTTTAACTTTAGGACCAAGATTTATTTGAGAACGATGTGCTTCATCAGATATACAAATTATGTTTGTTCTACCTGAAAGAGCACCTGTATCCTCTGTAAATTTTTGGATTGTGGTTATAAAGACTCCACCACTAAGTGTTGTAGATAAGGTTTCTTTTAAGTCCTGTCTACTGGAAATGCTTCTTACATTTTCACTGTCATTTAAATATTTCTTTGAAGAAGCAAATTTTTCAGTCGTTTGATTATCTAAATCTTCCCTATCAACTATTAAAACTACAGTAGGATTATCAAACTCTTCACTATTAGTTTTAACTAGCTTTCTTGCTAAAAACAACATTGTATAAGTCTTACCACTACCTGTAGCAGCAAAGTATGTTCCACCTTTACCATCTCCATGTGGCTTTTGATGTTCTCTGATACTTTGTAGTAGTTTATTAGTAGCAAAGTACTGTGGGTATCGACATATAATTGGAAACTGTTGTTTTGTTCCTTTATCTGGGTAGATAATAAAATCTTGTAATATCTCTATTAGTCTATCTTTTCTATAGAAACCTTTAACCGCAGAAATAAGTGACTTAATCCCCTCTTGGTCAGGATCGAGATCTTCCTCTTTTTTCCAAGCATAATAAAACTCATAAGGTGTAAATATTGTACCAATTCTCGTATTTACACCATCTGTTATCATAGATATAAATGAATACTTTAATGCTTCTGGAATACCTCTTACATATCGTATATTTATTTGCTCCCATGCATCATAGATTGTAACAGATTCATTCTTTGCAGTTTTCACTTCAACTATTGATATAGGAATCCCATTAACAAACACTAGTATGTCAGGTATTCTTGTTTCTAAATCTTCAATTTCATACTGATTAATGATTCCAAAAGTATTATTTTTATAATCA
>CAZYEG010000138.1:0-4060 GCA_964646365.1 uncultured Methanosarcinales archaeon | reverse complement strand
CCCTTTTTTATTAGGTTGTCTCTAGTCTCTTCTATGTCTTCTTTTTTTAATTCGTCTCTAATTGCGTCTGATAAAGAGAAGTATGCATATCCTTGATTCTTAAGATAATTTGCGACTTCACCCTTTCCTGCTGCGTTTGTTCCTGTTAGACCAATAACGTTCATATTTTTTCTCCCAAGCTGATGAATAGTTTTTTAAAATATTCAGTCTTTTTATTCTTTATGGTTCCATATGTTGATGTTCATTGTCATCTTGATTTTCAAAGGATATATGAAAAACTTGATGAAGTAATGGAGAAAGCAAAGAAGAATGATGTTTTGATAGTTACAACAGGTGTCAATTCTGTGTCTAATCGACTTACTTTAGAAATTGGTCAAAAGTTTGGGATGAAGGTAGCTTTAGGTATATATCCAATGGATGCTCTTGACAGAGAAGCAAAGGAAGGAAACGATTTTGATTATGTTCAGGAGCTTGATTTTATTCGACAGAATAAGGATAAGATTGTGGCAATAAGTGAAGTTGGGATGGATTATTTTAATGGTGGAGAAACGGATTCTGCTAAAGAAAGTCAAAAAGAAGTGTTTAGAAAAGTTATTGAGCTTTCTAAAGAGATAAAAAAGCCTATGATTATTCATTCTCGTAAGGCTGAACGTGATGTTGTTGATATTCTTGAGGAAATGGACGTTGATCCTGATCTTGTGGTGATGCATTGTTTCTCTGGACGAAAATCACTTATTAAACGAGGAATTGAAAATAAGTGGAATTTTACTGTTCCTACTAATATTGTTAGGAACGAATCATTTCAGAGTATGGTTAAAAATATAGATATAAAAAAATTATTTTGTGAGACGGATAGTCCATGGCTTAGTCCGTTTGGTCGCGATGAGATGAATGAGCCGGCAAATGTTATTGAATCTTATAAGGAGATTGCAAGAATAAAAGGTCTTACTTTGGAAGAAGTTAGAAATATGATTTATATGAATTATCAGAGGGTGTTTTTATGAAAGATACTAAGTTTGCTTCTTTTCTTCATGGTAGTTTGCCAAAAGGATGTGCTCACTGTGTTAAGGGTGAGAAAATGGTTCTTTTTGTTACTGGAGTTTGTCCTCGTAAGTGTAATTTTTGTCCTATTAGTGATGAGAAGAACGGTAAAGATTATAGTTATGCAGATGAATGGAAAACAAATGATATTAAAGATATAATTACTGAGGCTTCTGCGATTTCTGCTAAGGGAGCGGGATTTACTGGAGGAGACCCTCTTGCCAGAATGGAAAGAACTTAAAATTATATCCGTCAATTAAAAAAAAATTTTGCAAATGTTTACAATATTCATCTTTATCCCTCTTTATATCTTTTTTATCATAAAAAAATCACACGACTCTTTAAGGCAGGTCTTGATGAAATAAGATTTCATTTTGATCTTGATGATAAGAAATATTGGGGTAGAATTGATATTCCCATTCAGTATTCTTGGGATGTTGGTGTTGAGATACCTGTGATTCCAGGGAAAGTTAAACAGATGAAAAGAATGGTTGATTTTATTGGAGATAAAGTTAAATTTCTTAATCTTAATGAACTTGAGATTCCTGATAATAGTTTTCATTCTCTTGTTGGTATAGAAACTAAGGATTCTCTTTCATATGCAGCTCGAGGGAGTGTTGGTATGGGAATGAAAATTTTGGAGTATGTTGAGAAAAAATATCCAAGGTTGAGTGTGCATTTATGTACTGCGCGGACAAAGGATGCATATCAGCTTGCAAATAGACTTCGTAGGAGAGCAAAAAATATTGCAAGAAAGTTTGATCATGTTGATGATGAAGGGATGATTACGAGGGGAGCAATATATATTGAGGAGACTAAACCAGGGTTTTCTTACAGGAAAAGACTTGCAAAGCTTGTAGGGAATAAGAAGATTATTGGTAAATTGCAGTATCAGAGACGTCGGATTATTTCTTTGCTTGGTTTGGATGCGGATTCTATTGCTGTTGACAAGCAAAAACTTAGACTTATCACTTCGAGAAATATTGTAAAAAAGAATGCTAAACGCTTGCTCGGTTTTGCCCTGATACCAGCTGTAGTCATGGAATATCCCACTTATGACCAGCTGGAGATAGAGCTGGATTTTCTTTAAAGAATGATAAATTTTATATATCGAACCATAATCATTGATTCCTAAAGGTGATATAATATGGCAATAGTAGGATCAAGTTTTACAAAAATTGATGTTGATAGAAAAAAACCAGTACAAGGTAAAGTTAGTATTAATAACAATGTAGCAATTTCAGATGTATCAAAAGCTGATATAAATGTTGCAGATTCAAAAGATATGGGTCTAAAATTTGTTTATCAGTATGATTGCGTATATACTCCAGATATTGGTCATATAAAATTAACAGGTGACCTTCTTGTTATCGAGAAAGGAGATGTAGCAAAAGAGATTTTGACTTCTTGGGAAGGTAAAAAAGAAGTACCTAAGGATTATATGACGATGATTCTTAATGCTGTGCTAACAAAGTGCAATGTTCAATCACTTATCCTTAGCCAGACAATGAATTTGCCTCCTCCAATACCTATGCCAAAGGTTTCAGTGGATGCGGCAGAAACTGTAGAAGAAAAGAAGACTGGTAAGAAAGATAGTAAGTAATTACCATAAATCTTATTAATATCTATTCCATTCCTATCTAAAGAGGAGTAACAATGCCAAAAGAATTAAAGCTAAAAGTTGCAGAAGCTATACAGGATGATGTAAATAAAGGTATCATCAGGATAGATTCATCTTTTATGCAAGAGCTTGGTGTTAAGCCAGGCGATATTGTTTCTTTGAAAGGTCAGCGAGATACTGTGAGTATAGTAGATCGTGCATATCCCGGCGATATTGGACTTCCAATTGTAAGAATGGATGGTCTTATTAGGAGAAATGCTAAGACTGGTATTGGTGAAACAGTTGTAGTAAATAAGATTGAAGTGCGTGAAGCAAAAAAAGTTGTTATTGCTCCTGCAAGTAAAGGTGTGATGATAAAAGCGGAATCTGCAATCTTTAAACAAGGTCTTCTTGGTAGAGCAGTGCTTAAAGGAGATATCATAAGTCTTGGCGGTGCAAAGAGAAGGTCAAGAACATTATCAGGTGCTCCTTTCTTTGACGACGTATTCCAGAATCTTATGGATGATGTTGGTAATTTTGGTGGTTTTGGTTTTTCAGATATAAAGTTCATTGTCGCGGATGTTAATCCAAAAGGCGCAGTTATAATTGGCGAATCAACTGAAGTTGAATTTAATCCAGAGGCAGTCGAGGTTAGTGATGAGAAAGTTCTAGAGGTTACATATGAAGATATTGGCGGTCTTGATGATGAAATGAAGAAGATTCGAGAGATGGTTGAACTTCCATTAAAGCATCCAGAGCTTTTTGAAAGGCTTGGAATTGAGGCTCCTAAAGGTGTACTTTTGCATGGTCCTCCTGGAACAGGAAAGACAATGCTTGCAAAGGCCGTCGCAAATGAGACTAATTCAAATTTTATATTAATAAATGGTCCAGAACTTATGAGTAAGTTTTATGGCCAGTCAGAGGCTAATATTCGAAAGAAATTTGAAGAGGCAGAGAAGAATGCACCTTCAATAATTTTTATTGATGAAATTGATGCAATTGCTCCTAAAAGAGAAGAGACACATGGAGAAGTTGAAAAGAGAGTTGTTGCAACAATTCTTGCTTTGATGGATGGTCTAAAATCCCGTGGAAGAGTTGTTGTTATTGCCGCAACTAATATTCCTAATGCACTTGATCCAGCACTTCGTCGTCCTGGTAGGTTTGATAGAGAGCTTGAGATTGGAGTTCCTAATGTAAAGGGTCGGCAAGCAGTTCTTGGTGTTCATACGAGGAGTATGCCATTATTAACGCAGCCCGAATCAATCAACAAGAGATATGATGATAAAAAAATTGAGGAAGAGGTTAAGAATATATTCTCTGCAGTAGGTGTTGATACTCTTCTTTCGTCAATAACAAAAAATGCAAAAGATAAAGTTGAGTTTAAGGAAGCATCTATCCCAGTCTTTACTTCTATGCTTA